>CAJUJC010000018.1:427-24520 GCA_910586805.1 uncultured Erysipelotrichales bacterium
AAGGTAGTTCAGTTGATTTTTTAACAATGTCTGAAACATTGTTTGCTTGGTCAAAGAAATGGGTTTCTGAAAATAGTTAAGACAATTATAATTGTAAGGATAAAAGATAAAATATGAATGAATATATCTATGTTAATTTAAATTAAAAGCCTTAATTAAAAAAATAAAGTGTTATTTGGTTTTATAAGAAATTGGAGGGTATGTTCTACAAGGAGCGTACCTTAAAAGTATAATAGCTTATATAAGTGATAAAACGAAATGAAATTAATATCTTTGTTTGAATAGAAAATATTAATGAAAAAGAGTTATAATGTGTTATTTTGAGAGGTATTTATAATATGAAATTAATCGATTATACAGGACAGTTAAATAATCATAATGAATATTTAAAAGTTATTAAACAATTAGAGAAAAAATGTAAAAATATTGAATATGTTTTAGTGGATGAGGGTGAAACAAAATTTATAGATCAATTTAAGAATTTTATTATATCATCAAGATATAAAAATAAATGGTGGGGAACAAAGTCAAGTAAAAAAAATAAGATATATATAATAAAATCTTCAAAAGAAATTTTTAATTATTTAAAACAATTTGAGACTTTTTGTAAATATATTACTTTAAATAATGGTGATATAGTAGAAGAAACACAGTTTGGAATAAATGATATTGCATTTTTTGATGATAAGGAAATGCCATTATTATTTACAACAACACATGAAGGATATATAACAATAAGAGATGATTTATTGAAATGAGTAGAGGTATTTCATTAAATTATAAAAATATAATGAAGGGAGGAAAGAAATATGCCATTTACAGAGATATGTATTTATCAAGTAAAGCCACAAAAAGTTGAAGAATTTGAAACATTAATGAGAGAAGTTAAAGAATTTTTAGAAAGACAAGAAGGAGTTCTTTTATTTCGATTTATGAAAAGAGGACATCATATAGATATGAAACAAATTAAAGAAGGTTTGCCTCCACTTCAAATAACTCGTATTGTAAAAAGTGTTAAATATGTACTATATTGGGAATTTGATACAAAAGAAAATTATGGAGTAGCACAAAAAAATCTTTATAATAGTTATTGGAAAACTATTGAAAGGTGTTTAATAGTTCCGCATGATAAATACTTAGCGGAAAGATTATTTTGATAAAATAAGTATATTGAAGGTTTGAAAAGGAGAATATAAAATGGAAAAGTTAATGTACATGATGATGATTGAAAAGAGTAAGAGCTATAATAAAGTAACAAAAAAGATAATTACAGAACATGTTGAAAATATAAGAAGATTAGATGATGAAGGGAAATTAGAAATTTGTGGAGTCTTTAAAGGTTTTCCAGGTATGGCAGGAATGTATATTTTAAAAACAAAAAGTCGTGAAGAAGCTGAGGAACTTTGTAAGATGGAACCATTAGTTATTGGAGGATATGCAACATATAAATTAGTAACTTTACAAATTGCTGATCGTGAAAATAATTATCTATTATAAAGAAAATAATTAAGTTATATTGGTAACATATTAAAATTTATAAGAGAAAATATTAAAAAAAGAGTGATAATAGCATAACTTATATATTTTTATATTGTAACTATAATGAATTTGTTGGATAATAGTATTAATATAAACATATTTTTATATTTATTATTTATTCAAATAAATAAGAATAAAAAAGTAACTGAAATTGAATTATAAAAGGAGAAAGTTTATGGCAAGAGTATTAAAAAATAAAGAGTTAATTAATACAAGATTAGCAGCAAATTATGGAGGATGGACTTATTGTGATCAATGTGATGAAAATATAGGATATTTATGTTATTCAACTTATGATAAGTTAGAATTAAATTATAAATGTCAGTGTGGTAGCCATGGAAGTGTATGTATAGAGTTTGATGATAGTCAAGAGGGTAAAGAATGTGATGATGAATTAATTATTATAAAAAATAGATTATGTTGTCCAAAAGATAATGAACCTTTAATAACTGTATTAGAGAAAAAACTTATTAGTTATGAGATGAAAATTACATGTAAGTCTTGTGGAAGTATTTATAAAAAAGGAAAATAAAAAAATCATAACAAAATTAAAATTGAAAATCCCATGTGAATGGATATATAAATATTTATATATAGTCAATAGGGATGAATATAGGGAGGCTGTCATGATTGATATAATACCTAGTGTAGAAGATATGAAAATTTTGGTTGGAGAATCACTATATGATATTTGGAATCAATTAGAGGTTTTAATTGAGGAAAAATATGATATGGATTGTTCATGGAATAAAGGCGGTAAAGCATGGAAATATGAATATAAATATCGTCGTGGTAGCAAAACGTTATGTGCATTATATGCAAGAGAAAATTGTATAGGATTTATGATTATCTTAGGAAAAAATGAAAGGATAAAATTTGAAAAAGATAGAGATTGTTATTCAAAAGAGGTTCAAAAAATCTATGATGAAACTCAAACTTATCATGATGGAAAGTGGCTTATGTTTGAACCGATGGATACATCTCTATTTAATGATTTTATTAAATTGTTGAGAATCAAAAGAAAACCAAATAGAAAGTAGTTTTTGATATACATAATTGAATTTGTAAAAACAGTTGAGATGTTTTTACATCTTATATATAGGATAGGTTTCATTATTCATAAGAAGTTATATAAAGAAAAATAATAATCAAGATACAAAAAATAAGAAATTGAGGTAGAATTATGGCATCAAGTAAAGAATATTTGCAATTTATTTTAGAACAATTATCTGAACTAGAAGAAATAACTTATAGGGCAATGATGGGAGAATTCATTATTTATTATCGTGGTAAGATTGCTGGTGGTATATATAATGATAGATTGCTGGTTAAACCTGTAGAATCAGCTATTTCTTATATGCCAAAAGTATCTTATGCATTACCTTATAAAGGAGCAAAAGATATGTTGTTGATAGAGGAAGTTGATAATAAGGAATTTTTAAAAGGATTATTTAATGCTATGTATGATGAATTACCAGTACCAAAACCGAAAAAGAAAAAAATTTAAGTTTCATTTTATAAAAATAACATTGATATCGTTTTTTAATTATATTTGAATATACATTAAAGGTTTAATACACAAAATGTCGTGTTAATTTCATAAATGAAGAGGAGTGATATGGATGTCAATAATGATGACATATACAGGAAAAAGAATAGATCCATTATTTTTAAAAGTAGAAGATATATGTGATGAAGATATAGCTCATGCATTAAGTTTATTGTGTAGAGGTGGAGGACATTTAAAATACTTTTATTCAGTAGGACAACATTGCATATATTGTGCAAATGAAGCAAAGGCACGTGGATATAGTCAAAGAGTTATTCTTGCCTGTTTATTACATGATGCCAGTGAGGCTTATATTTCTGATATTATTACACCAGTTAAACAACACTTAGATTATTATTTAGAAGTGGAAAATAAAATTATGGATATCGTTTATAAGGCCTATGGATTAAATTCTCTTACAAAAGAAGAAAATGAATTATGGAAATTAATAGATAAAGAGATGTTAGATAATGAGTTAAATGCTATGATGAGAGGATATGAGAATCATACTCCTATTTCATTATCATCAAAACCTCATTTTAAAGAAACAAATTACAAAGATGTTGAAAAAGAATTTTTAAAGATATTGAAGGAGTTCAAAAAATGACAACATTTTATTTTATAAGACATGGTGAGACATTATTTAATGTTAAAGATTTAGTACAAGGGTGGGCTGATTCACCACTTACGCAAAAAGGAAAACAACAAGCTGAGAATTTATCAAAATATATTATTAATTATCCTATTGAACATATTTATTGTTCATCAACCACTAGAGTTTATGATACAGCAAGATTAATATTTAAAAATCGCGAAATTATAAGAACTGATGCTTTAAAAGAATTTCATTTTGGAATAAAAGAAGGTGATCCTAATTCTACAATTTTTGACGGTATTGGCATTTTTGATGACTTTGTAGATGGATTAAAAGTTGGATGGAGAGATTTTGGTGGGGAAAATAATGATGATGTTATGGGAAGATTACTGCCATTGATGGATAGATTATCTCAAAAATTTCCTCAGGGTCATATAGCGATGGTTAGTCATGGATGTACAATTGCAGCATTATGTGATTATATCAATCCTACTCAAGCAAAATGGTATAGAACTCATCATCAAGATATTGAAAATTGTTCAATAACAATAATTGAAAAAAATAATCAACAATTTATTTTAAAAGAATATTCCTTAACTTTTAAATAAGAATATTCTTTTTAACTAGAAAAAAGTATGAATAGAAAAAGGAGTCTATTGTTATGTTATATAAATCATATTATCATTCTCCATTAGGAAAAATAATTTTAGTCAGTGATGAAGAAAGTCTTGTTGGCTTATGGATAGAGGGACAAAAATATTATTTAGGAAAATTAAAAGATGATTTTGTAAAAAATGATAATATAGATATTCTTGTACAAACAAAAGAATGGTTAGATTTATACTTTAATGGCTTTAAACCTTGTTTATCATTATTAAAGTTAAATCCGCAAGGGACTTCATTTCAACAAAAAGTATGGGAAATATTATGTGATATTCCTTATGGTCAAACAATGACTTATGGTGAAATTGCAAAAATAATTGCACAAAATGAAGGAAAATCAAGTATGTCAGCACAAGCAATTGGAGGAGCAGTAGGACACAATCCTATTTCTATTATCATTCCTTGTCATAGAGTTTTAGGTAAGGATAGATGTTTAACAGGTTATGCAGGAGGAATTGATAAAAAGAAACAATTGCTTCAATTAGAAAAGATTATATTTAAGGAAAGTTAGCAATCTATTGTTGAAAGATAATTTTGACATTTTTTGTTGAAATGTTTATACTAGAAAGAGTAAAAGTGCATATCCATTTGTTGGTTGAAATATGGTTATTTCATGAAATTGGAATCAGGTGAAAGTCCTGAACTGTCGCGCAGCCGTAAAAGGGAGTTAAAGCAAAATATCACTGGGTAACTGGGAAGATGCTAAAAATGAAGAACTTAAGTCGGAATACGGGCCAACATCTTAGAATAAACTTTACGCGTTATAGAGTCGTTCTCATCATTTTTTATGGGACTGCTATGTCCTTTTTTATGATGGTAACCAAATAGGGAGGATAGAAAAATGAAAAAGAAGTTATTATGGTTTGTGTGTGTTGTTTTGATTATTATTGGAGGTATTGGTATTTATCAAAGTTTTCAGCCTTCAAAACAAAATGAAAATGTTTTGAATAAAGATAATTTATTGAGAATAAAAATTGAGGGCATTGATGAAACTTTACTTGATGAATATGTTGATTTAAATAAAGAAACATCAGTCTTAGATGTATTAAAAAATATTACAAATGAAAATCATATTGATATTCAAATAAGTGGGAATGAGTCTTTTCAATATGTTACACAAATAGGTGAATATAAAGAAAAGATGCAAGGTGGTTATTCTGGATGGATGTATAAAGTTAATAACGAAGAACCAACTGTAAGTGCTGATCAATACCATGTCAATAATGGTGATTATGTTCTTTGGTACTATACACATGAGTAAAATAAAAGAAATATCATTGATTGGTGTACTTGCATCAGTCAATATTGCTTCTCGTGTTGCTTTGCAATCCTTACCTAATATCAAACCAATGACTGCTATTTTAATGATTTCAGTAATGATATTTGGACTTGCATTTGCAATCAAATTGACAATTGTTACAGTATTGGTTTCTAATTTGTTTTTAGGATTAGGAATATGGACTTTTTTTCAAATATTTTCATGGATTGTGATTGTTTTATTAACAGATTTTATTGTAGAAATATTTAGGAAGAGAAATAAAGAACCATCATTACTAATGATGGCATCTTTTGCGTTTGTAATGGGGTATGTATTTGGAATTGTTGTTTCACTAGAAAAACTTGTCATTGGTGGTTTTTCAATGTATTTTGTTTATTATATGTCAGGACTTGTTTTTGATACATTACATGCATGTGGTAATTTTATGTTTTATTTCATATGTGCACCATTTTTATTAAAAATATTTGAAAATGATAGAAAGGTTCTTTTATAAAAAGAATCTTTTTCATGTTATAATGGCAAATGGAGGAAGAGATATATGACAAATCAATATATAGAAATACATCATGCATATCATGGAAATTTAAAAAATATATCACTATGTATTCCAAGAAATCAAATCACTGTACTCACAGGAGCTTCTGGTTCAGGAAAATCAACACTTGCTATAGATGTTTTATATCAGGAGTGTCAAAGACAATATTTAGAAGCTATGGCATATCAAGGAATTAATAAACCTCTTGTTGAAGATGTTTTATATACGTCTCCTGCAATACAAATAACTCCTTATGCTTATGCTAATAATCCTCGTTCAACAGTTGGAACTATTAGTGATGTTTATACAGATTTACGAATGATTTATGAAAAAATAGGGGAAAGAGAATGTCCTTTTTGTCATAAAACAATTCGTTTTATTGATTGTTTAGAAACAGTTGAGAAAGAAAATAATCAATTTATTGTTTATAATGATTGTCCCCATTGTCAAAAGCGTATGCATGCATATACACGAAGTCATTTTTCTTTTAATACCAAAGAAGGAGCTTGTCCAACTTATCATGGTTTAGGACAAATATTAAGTATAAAAGATAATATTATTGATGAAAATCTTTCTTTTGAAGAAGGGGCAATACTTTTTCTCAGGCACAATATAAAGATTATCAACTTCAGTCTCTTTATCATGTATTTGATTTCTTTGGTATTGATTATCATGAAAATACCAAAATTAAAGATTATACACCTTTACAAAAAGCTATCCTGTTATATGGAGTAAAAAGTATTTATAATCATCAAAAGTTACCTAAAACTGTTAAAGATGGATTATTTGAAGGCGTACACACTTATTTAATGAATAAAGTTTCTAAAAATAAGGAAATACCTAAACAATTTATCGAATATTTTGAAATGAAAATATGTCCTAATTGTCATGGAGAACGTTTAAATCAACATATGAGACAAGTGAAAGTTATGAAAAAAAGACTTCCTGAACTTTATACATATTCATTAGAACAGCTTTATGAATGGATTTGTTCTATTGATATAAAACACAGTGCGATAGATCATTATATATTAGACATCAAAACAAAATTAAAAAGATATATTCATATTGGATTAGGTTATTTGACTTTAGATAGACAAGTTTCAACCTTATCGGGTGGAGAAACACAAAGAATGAAGTTAGCTTCTGTTTTTCAATCTACAGTAACCAATATTATTTATATTTTAGATGAGCCGACAATTGGATTACATCCTCACGATACACAAGGTATCATTGATACAATCATGTACCTTAAACAACTTGGAAATACTATTGTTATTATTGAGCATGATGAAAAGATGATAAAAATGGCTGATTATATTATTGATATTGGTTTAGATGCTGGTAAAAAAGGTGGAAGTATTGTTTATATGGGAGATTATAAACATTTGTTGGAAAATAAAAATTCTTATACTGCAAAGTATTTAAGTCAGGAGAGTTTTATAAAAAAAGATACTCGTCCACATTGCGGTTACATTCATATTTCACAAGTTTCTTGTTTTAATATCCATAATTTAAATATCTCTATTCCTAAAGGTGTTTTTACTTGTGTGACAGGGGTTTTTGGATTTGGAAAGTCAACATTATGTTTAGAAGTTTTAGCAAAACAAAAACATGCTAAGATTCAAGGATTAGAAACAATTGATGAAATCATTACCATTCAACAAAATCCAATTTCAAGAATGAAGAAATCTAATGTTGCAACTTATTCAGGATTATATCAATACATATGTCAAATTTATGCTTCATTAGATGAAGCTAAGAAAAATGATTTGTCATTAACACATTTTTCTTTTAACAGTCCAGGTGGTCGTTGTGAACATTGTCAGGGATTAGGTTATGTTACAAATCAATTATTATTTTTTGAAGATACAGAGGTTGAATGTCCAATATGCCATGGTCAACAGTTTCATGATGATGTTTTATCTGTGAAATGGAATGATTATTCTATTCATGATCTTTTACAATTGTCTATTGATGAAACCATAGAATTATTTAAGAAATATAAAAAAATATTTTCAATTCTTTCTTTATTACAAGATGTTGGGCTTGGTTATTTACAACTTGGACAATCACTTACAACTTTATCAAATGGTGAAGGTCAACGTTTAAAATTGGCAAGAGATTTGATTTCAACTCATGGTCAATCATGTCTTTATATTATTGATGAACCAACAACAGATTTACATTTTAAAGATATTGAACATTTTATTGTTTTACTTAATCGTATGGTAGATGATGGACATACTGTTATTGTTATTGAGCATAATATACAATTGATAAAACAGGCAGATTGGATTATTGATATGGGACCCTTGGGTGGTGATAAAGGTGGTCAGATTATTGCTGAAGGGACACCTTTACAAATTCAAAACAATTTACATTCATTAACTGGAAAGTATTTAAAAAATCCTCATTAGAGGATTTTTTCATGTTTTAAAGCTTTGATAATACCATCTTTATCTACATCATCAGTTATGTAGGTTGCTTTTTCTTTTAAAATCTCAACAGCGTTTCCCATTGCTATTTTATGGTGAACTTCTCTAAACATAGCTTGATCATTATATCCATCACCAAATGCATAAGCATTATCTTTTGAAATATGAAAATATTTTAATAAATAAGCAATCGCATCTCCTTTATCAAAACTTAAAGTTGAACAATCAGCATGACCAATTCCACCATGATCATTAATGATAAGTTTATTTTTAAATGATGTTATCATTTTATCACGATGTTCTATATTCTTATAAAAAATATCAAAGGTATAAAATGGAAGGTTGTAATCAAAAGATATATGTTCTTTTCCATAGTCTTTATATAGGCCTTTTATTTCCTTTTCATTTAAATGGTATGGAACAGAAACATGATCTGATACCAATAATGCTCCACAATGAAGTGAAGTAAATTCTTGAAGATAATGATTTAATGTATCCTCATCAAAAGCTTCTCCATGTAATTTTTCATTATTATAAATAATGTATCTTCCATTACAAGTGACAAAACCACTTACTAAATCTTTAAATAATTCTTTAGCATAATAGGGAGCACGTCCAGTACATATAAAAGTTAAATATCCCTTCTTTTTTAAGAGTTGTAATGCCATTATATTATTTGGAGGAATATCGCCATGTATTGCAAGTGTTCCATCAATATCAAAAAAGAAAATTTTATTCATCATTCCCACCTCTTTCTCTTATTATAATTTCATTTTTATAAATAATCAAAGTTTTATTATAAAGAATATGTTATAATGAACAAGGTGATGAAAATGATTATTAATACAGGACAAAGAACAGATATACCTGCTTTTTATAGTGAGTGGTTTTATCGTCGTATAAAAGAAGGATTTGTTTATGTAAGAAATCCTTATTACCCATCAAAAGTCGCTTGTTTTCAGTTGAATCCTAAAGTTGTTGATTGTATATGTTTTTGTACAAAAAATCCAAAACCTATGTTATCAAGATTGGATGAATTAAAAGATTATAGACAATTTTGGCATATTACAATTACGCCTTATGATAGAGAAATTGAACCATATGTTCCATTGGTTAAAAATGTTATTCAAAGTTTTCAACAATTATCTTTAAAAATTGGAAGTCATGCTGTTGTATGGAGATATGATCCTGTTTTTCTCAACGATAAGTATACTTTAGACTATCATTTAAAAGCCTTTTATTATATTGCTAAAAACTTATCTGGTTATACACAGCAATGTATTATATCTTTTATAGACTTATATCAAAAAACAAAAAGAAATTTTCCTCATGTTCAAGAAGTTTCATTAGAAGATCAAAAAATATTTATAACAAAATGTGTTGATATAGCAAAATCCTTTGATATTAAAGTTTATACATGTTTAGAAGATGAAGAACTTGCTAAGTATGGTGCTATAACAAAAGGGTGTATGACAAAAGAAGTGATAGAACAAGCATTGAATATTGAACTTGATGTCAAAGATAGTCATGTAAGAAAAGGATGTAGATGTTTGTTAGGAAATGATATAGGTATGTATAATACATGTTTACATGGTTGTTTATATTGTTATGCTAATGAAAATAAAGAACTTGTTAGAAAACAATATAATCTCCATGATCCACATTCACCACTTCTTATTGGGCATTTGAATGAAGAAGATGAATTGTATAAGGTCAAACAAAAAAGTTTGATAGATTTGCAGATAAGTTTAGATATTGAGGTTTAAAAATGAATGAAGAATTGATTTATCAGGTTTTAGCAGTTGTTGATGAAATCCCTAAAGGATATGTTGCAAGTTATAAACAAATTGCTATTTTGATTGGAAGAGAAAAGAATGCAAGACTAGTAGGTAAGATTCTATCAACAGCAGATAGATTTGGAGATTATCCTTGTCATAGGGTTGTGAATAGTCAGGGACGACTTGTTCCTCATTGGTTTATTCAAAAGCAATTATTATTAGAAGAAGGTATTACTTTTAAAGAAAATGGTTATGTGGATATGAAAAGACATCAATGGAAAGTAGGAGGGTGAATTATGTTTGCAGATTATCATATGCATACAAATTATAGTAATGATTCTACATATGAAATGGAAGATGCTATTTTAAAAGCTATTGAATTAGGCGTAGAAGAAATATGTTTTACAGAACATAGTGATTATGGTCCAATGGGTGATTATGTTGTTGATTATGAAGAGTATTATCAAGGTTATTTAAAGTTAAAAGAGAAATATAAAAATCAAATTCGTATACGATTTGGTTGTGAATTTGGTATACAAAAACATACTGTTGATTTATATAAAAAAGATTTTAAAAAATATCCTTTTGATTTTATTATTTTATCTAATCATCAAATTGATGATCAAGAATTTTGGACACAAGAATATCAAAAAACAAGAACACAGGATGAGTATAATTATGGATATTACAAAGCCATTTATGATATTATACAAGTCTATGATGATTATAGCGTTTTGGGTCACTTGGATATGATTAAAAGATATGATCGTATAGGAAATTATCCTGATGAAAAAGTTAAAGATATTATAGAAAAGATTTTAAAACATATCATTGCACATGATAAAGGGATTGAAATAAATACATCTTGTTTTAGATATGGTTTGGATGACTTAACACCATCAAGATATATTTTACAGATGTATAAGGATTTAGGTGGAAAGATGATTACTGTTGGTTCAGATACACATGAAGAAGGGCATGTTGCTTATAAAATTCAGTATGTCTATGATGTGTTAAAAGAAATGGGATTTGAATATATTTGTACATTTGATCAAATGGAACCTATTTATCATCATTTATAATGAAAAGAAAAATGACTGAGTTAATCAGCCATTTTTATATTTTTGTATATTTTTTTATAAAGAATATAAGAAATAAAGCTCGCTATCAATTCAGATATAGGAAATGTAATCCAAACACCATTTAAATGAAATGAAGGTAATAAAATAAGAGACAAAGGGATAATTATGATGAATTGCCTTAATAAAGAAATGATTAAAGATTGTTTTCCATAGCCCAATGATTCAAAAATACCTGACATTAAAATACCAGGAATGGAGCATACAAAACCTAAAGATAAGATTTGTAATCCACTGTTTCCAATTGCTAACATTTGAGAGTTCGCTTTAAAGAAGGATAAAATAAGAGAAGGGAATATCATAAATAAAACTGTCCCTAAACATAAAATTGTACCTATACTTATCAAAGACGCCCATAATGTTTTATCCATTCTTTCTTTTTGTTTAGCACCATAATTATAACTCATAATAGGTCGCATACCTTGAACAATCCCATTGGCTGGCATATAGACAAATGATTGTAATTTAAAATAAATACCAAAGAAAGCAACAGCAGTTTGAGAAATGGATGCCAAAATACCATTTAACAAAGAAACTAATACTGAGGGTAAACACATCATTGTTGCTGAAGGAACAGCAATCGTATATAGATTTTTAAATGCCTGAAAATCAAAATGATAGTTTTTAAATGATATATGAATATCATGACAATAATATTTATACATAATAATTGATAATAAACATGCGACTATTTGTCCAATGATTGTTGCAATAGCAGCTCCACTTACACCTAAAGCAGGTATTTTAAAATATCCAAAAATAAGTATAGGATCTAAAATAATATTGATAACTGCACCAACAATTTGCATGATCATAGGAATAAACATATTTCCTGTTGCTTGAAATATTTTTTCAATAGCAATATGAATAAAAGATCCAAATGTAAATGTCATCACAATAAATCCATATTGCCATGCATAATTGAAAACAGTTGTATTGCTTGTAAACAATGATATAAAAGGTTTTATAAAAAATAATCCTATAATAACAAATATCAATGAATGTAGAAATGACATCATTAAGCCTTGAGTTGCATAATATGAAGCTTGTTTTTTATCATCAGCACCTAAATATCTTGCAATAAAAGCATTAATAGCAATACCAATTCCACAAGAAAATGCGAGTGATAAATTTTGTAAGGGATATATTAAAGAAACTGCAGTTAATGCGTTTTCTCCAAGTTGTGCTACAAAAATACTATCAACAACATTATACATAGCTTGTATTAACATTGATAACATGGGTGGTAGTGCCATTGTTAGTAAAAGAGGGAATACAGGTTTATATCCCATTGGGTTTTTTATATCCATCAAATCATCCTTTCAAAAAAAGAAACTATCAATGTCTATTTGGAATCAAAAATAGAGAAAATGATAGTTTGTGTTTTATATTTTTATGTCTTGTTTATTTTATAGAATATTTAAGAGTGTGTCAATCAATATTTTGGACAAATCAGAAGAATTAGTGTATATTATTGAAAATGGAGTTGATACAATGAAGAAGAATATGGGAATTTACATGATTGTTTTATCAGCATTATGTTTTGCATTAATGAATATGTTTGTAAAGTTATCTGGAGATATTCCTTCTATACAAAAAAGTTTTTTTAGAAATTTAATTGCAGCACTTATTGCATTTTCATTTTTATTAAAAAGTGGATATGGATTTAAAATAAGAAAAGAAAATATAACATTACTTTTAGGAAGAAGTCTTTGTGGGACAATTGGAATTATTGCTAATTTTTATGCTGTTGATCATCTATTATTGGCAGATGCTTCAATTATTCAAAAGTTATCACCATTTTTCGTAATTATTTTTTCTTACTTCTTATTAAAAGAAAAGGTTCATTTGGTGCAAGTTATATCAATTGTTATTGCTTTTATTGGAGCGATGTTTGTTGTTAAACCAACTTTTGCAAGTTCTACTTTTATGCCAAGCGTGATTGCAATGATTGGAGCAATGGGTTCTGGAATGGCTTATACATTGGTAAGAATGTTATCACAAAAGGGAGTCAAAGGGCCACAAATTGTCTTTTATTTTTCAATGTTTTCATGTTTGTGTGTGATTCCATATCTTATTCTTGATTTTCATTTTATGACCTTACAACAAGTTGTACTCTTATTGTTAGCAGGTGTTTGTGCAGCAGGAGGTCAGTTTGCAGTTACAGCTGCTTATTCATATGCAGCTGGAAAAGATATATCTTTATTTGATTATTCACAAGTTGTTTTTGCAGCAGTTTTAGGATTTATTGTTTTTGATCAAATTCCTGATTTGTATAGTTGGATAGGATATGGATTGATATTTATAATGACTTTTTATATGTTTTTTAAACAAAAGAAAATGATGTCTTGATATTTTATAATATTAAGGTATGATAGAGATAGGGCAACAAATAAATCATAAGGAGATTAATGATGAATGAATTTTTTTGTTATACCTATTTTTTTATATTAGGAACAATAGTTGCAAGTTTTGTTAATGTTATCATATATCGTATACCTAAAAATATTGATTATATAAAAGGTCGTAGTTTTTGTCCGAATTGTCAACATCAACTTTCTTTTTTTGATCTTATTCCTATTATAAGTTATATTTTATTAAAAGGAAAATGTAGATATTGTCATCAGCATATTTCTATTTATGATACATTGTTTGAAATATGTGGTGGTTTTGTGTTTATAATATGTCTTTATTGTTTTCAAGCTATGGGAATATTTTATTTTTTATTGATTATGTTGTTTGTATCAATATCTATTGTAGATATTAAAATTATGGAAATTCCCTATGAGTTTATGGTTGTCTATTTTATTTTAAGTTTTATTTATACTATAAATCAAGGAATAAATAGCGAACATCTTTTAGGAATATTTATTTTAACATTACCACTTATATTAATGAATACGTTAAAAAAAGATTGTATTGGTGGAGGAGACATTATATTCCTTGGTATTAGTGGATTTATGTTGGGGTGTCGATATGTTATCATTGGTATGATTATTGCTGTATTGCTAGCTTCTTTCTATGCTTTGATAAAAATGTTAAAGAAAAAAGATTATATTGCATTTGCTCCATTTTTATGTTTGGGAATGTTTATATCTTTATTGTGGGGAGAGCTTATTTTTCAATTTTATGTAGGAATATTTTTATAAAATATAAATATGATATTTTATTTTTGGAAAAATATAAATTCAATAAATATTTATTATTGACAACATATAATAAATTGTGATAGGCTATATTTAAGAAAACCGTTGAGTAGGAGATAAAACTTAAAAATGTATTCAAAGAGAGTCTAGGATGGTGGAAGCTAGATAATGGCAGTTAAGTAAATGGACCTATAAGGGCGAAGGGGAAAGCATTTGCAAGTATCCTAAGACGTGAGCTTACGTTATAAAGCAAAAATGTGTTAGCATTTGAGAAGTGTTTTGTATATAACCATAAAGGTGGCATAGCAGATATAGACATCTGTCCTTTAGATAGGATAGATGTTTTTTGTTTATAAGCTAACAGGAAAGGAGATAGAAAACATATGAAACGATGGTGTGGTTTTCTTAATGAATAAAACAATATAAAATGAAAAGGAGAAGAAAGAGATGAAAAAATTATTAAAAAGTTTATTGTGTGCTGTATTATTAACAACATTATTGGTAGGATGTGGAAATCAAACAAATCAAGGTGTAACGAAAGTTGCTGTGATTCAACTTGTTGATCATACATCTTTAAATACAATAAAAAAAGCATTTGATGAACAAATGCAAGCATTAGGATATAAAGAAGGAGAAAACGTTGAATATATTTTTGCGAATGCAAATGGTGATAACAATACTGCATCAAGTATTGTACAAGATTTTAAAGGAAAGTCACCTGATGTTGTTGTTGCAATAGCAACACCAGTTGCTCAAGCATCTGCGCCTTTGGCAAAAGATATGCCTGTTGTTTTCGCGGCTGTTACTGATCCTATTACAGCGAAGTTGACAACAACATTAGAAAAACCAGATAAAAATATTACTGGGACAAGTGATGAAGTTCAAGTTGATAAAATTCTAGAAAGAGCATTAGAAATTGATCCTGATATGAAAACATTGGGTGTTATTTATAATAAAGGAGAAACAAATTCTGTTACAAATATTCAAAAAGCAAAAGATTTTGCTTTAAAACATAATATAAAAATAGAAGAAGTGACAATCACAAGTTTAAATGAAGCACAATCTGCTATTAATGTTTTAACACAAAAATGTGATGCAGTTTTTTCACCTAATGATAATACTGTGGCAAGTGCTATGAATGTTGTTGCAACTGCTTGTAAAAAAGCAAAGATTCCTTTTTATGTAGGAGCAGATTCTATGGTACAAGATGGTGGATTTTTAAGTGTTGGTATTACTTATGATGATTTAGGGAAAGAAACAGCAAATATGGTTGATCAAGTTTTAAAAGGAACTGATGTTTCTAATATTCCAGTGAAAGTTTTTAAAGATAATTTAAAGATTTTTGTGAATGAAAAAACAATGAAAGAACTTGGTATTGAATTGCCAAAAAATATTCAAGATGATGAAGCATTAATAATAATGAAATAAGGTGGAAATAATGAATTTAACAATAGTCATAGGAATGTTAGAACTTGGTGGCATATTTGCAATTTTGTCACTAGGTCTTTATATCAGTTATAAAATATTAAACTTACCAGATTTAACTGTTGATGGGAGTTTTACATTAGGGTGTGCAGTGAGTGCAATGTTTACTATTCATTCTATGCCTTATGTAGGTATTCTTCTTTCATTTATTATTGGAGCATTAGCAGGTGTGATGACAGGATTACTCATAACAAAACTTAATATTATGCCATTGCTTGCTGGTATTTTAACAATGACAGGTTTATATTCTATTAATTTAAGAATTATGAATGATTCGCCAAATGTGTCTTTGTTTGAATGTGATTCTCTTTTTACATCATTATCAGCATTAGAACCTTATGATAAATTAATAGTTATTTATGGTCTTGTTATTTTGATTTGTCTTTTCTTATATTATTTCTTAAGAACACAACTTGGGCTTGCTTTAAGAGCATGTGGAGATAATGAAGACATGGTTAGAGCAAGTTCTATTGATACTGATAAGATGAAAATTTTAGGTCTAGCTTTAGCAAATGGATTTGTTGCAATGGCTGGTGCAGTTTTTGCTCAACATCAAACTTTTTCTGACATTAACAATGGAACAGGTATGATGGTTATTGGTCTTGCAAGTATTATTGTTGGTTTAACATTTATAAAAAGTGATAAGATTTTATTTCAGTTGATTGGTGTTGTATTTGGAGCAGTTTTTTATAGAGCCATTTTAACAGTTGCTTTACAAATGGGATTACCAACAGGGGATTTAAAGTTACTGTCAGCTGTATTGGTTGTGATTGCAATTGCATCAACTTCATTGAAATCAAGGAGGAAGAAAAAATGTTAGAGATTAAAGATTTGACAGTTATATTTAATGAAGGAACTGTTAATGAAAAAGTAGCTCTTTCTCATATTGATTTCACTTTAGAACAAGGAGATTTTGTAACAATTATAGGAAGTAATGGAGCAGGGAAGTCGACTTTATTTCAAGCTATATCTGGAGCAGTTAATGTGAGTAAAGGACAAATTTTATTAAATGGTGATGATTTAACAAAATATCCAGAATATCAACGTTCTCGTTATATTGGAAGATTATTTCAAGATCCTTTAAAGGGAACTGCACCTTCTATGACAATTGAAGAAAATTTATCTTTATCGTCACAAAGAGGAAAGCATTTTAGTTTATCTTTGTTTTCTCATAAAAATAAAGAAGAATTTAGACAAGCTCTTAAACAATTGGATTTAGGGTTGGAAGATCGTTTAGATACAAAAGTGGGAACATTATCGGGAGGACAACGACAAGCTTTAACTTTGTTAATGGCAACATATGTTACACCACAACTCTTATTGTTAGATGAACATACTGCTGCTTTAGATCCTAAAACAGCGCAAAAAGTTTTGAAAATGACTTCAAAGATTGTGCATAATGATAATATCACCACTTTAATGATTACCCATAATATGGAAGATGCTTTAAAATATGGAAATAAAACAATGATTATGAAAGATGGTCAAATCATTGCTTTAATTGATGAACAAGAAAAAAAGAAGATGTCTGTTGATGATTTGATTCATCTGTATTCATCCTCTACACAAGAATATAATGATCGTGTTTTGTTAAAACAGTAGATATACTGTTTTTTCTTTTATAAAAAAATAGGAGATAATACTCCTATAAATAATATTGTTGATAGTAATGAATTCTTAATAAATCACAAATAGTCATAATTTGATAGTTAAAGTTAATACTATCAAATTTACCAGGAACATAAAGAACCTTACAATTATCAGCAGTTTCAGTTCTTAAATATTTTTTATTTTGTGTAATTAAAACTTGAAACGCTTTTTCAATATGTACATCTTTATTGGCTATTTTAAATCCATTCAAATAACGACCAGTTGCACTGATAACAATAGCAACATCATTTTCGTTCATAACAATAGGATCATAACTATGATATTGAATAAAAGGTTTACCAAATGTAATCATATCAGTTTGTAATTCGATAGCTATGGAAATAGGATACAAGGCACCAAAAATAACAATTCTTTTTGCTTTATATAACTTTGCACAAATTTCACTTATTGTTTTACTCATGTCTTCATCACTACAATCTTTGTCCATATCAGCGATTAATTGTTGACTATTCACACCTAGCATACGTACACGAATTTGATTACAACGTGTTAAGTGATGTTCAACTAATGTTTGTCTGAATTCTTCATATTGATTAAATCCAAGTAATGCAATAAAAGAATAAAGTTCTTCTTTTTTAAATGCTCCAAGTTTTAAAAATTTTTCTTCGCTCATATCTTCCATTTCTAAATAATGAAAAATAATAAAAGTACAAATTTTATAATGACTGTCGTGGAATAATGTCCCATTAAGATAGGTTAAAATGCGGCTTAATAAAATATTCATACAACAACCTCCCTTATTTATAAGTATAACACAGTTTTTTTAAGAAAGATATATTTTCTCTTTTGGTAAAACAATGTTATAATGCTTGTGGAGGAAAGAATATGAGAATTACAAAAATATCTTATCAAAATATACAGTTTTGTTATAGTGATTATTCGAAACAACTTTATGATTCTATTCTAAGAATAGGTTTTTCATTTCCTATTAAAGTTCAAATGATTGATAATCAATGTGTATGTATTGATGGCCATAAACGTTTATCAGTCTTATCTGATATTTTAAAAAACGATCCTTCTTATCATCGTGGAGATCAGGTTTGCATTGTTGTAGAAAATAATGGTGATATGAGGTCTAATGATTGTTGGAGAGGAAGGAATACACATTAAAGATTTATATTATGTAATGATGAAAAATCAATGTGGTAATGTTAAAAAGTGTAAGACATTAATTAAACACCAAAAAGTTTTTGTGAATGGTCAATGTATTGTCAAACATGATTATTCTATTAAAGATAATGATGAGATTATTGTCGATGGTAAGAGAATCAATGCACATCCTTTTGTATATTATATGTTTTATAAACCTAAAGGTTGTATTAGTGCATCTTATGATAAGAATGATTTATGTGTTATGGATTATATTGAAAGAAAAGATTGTTTTTGTGTTGGAAGATTAGATAAAGATACAACAGGTTTTCTTTTGATAACAAATGATTCTTTTTTGTCTAAAAGATTGTTATTACCACAGTATCATATTGATAAAAAATATTTAGTTGAGGTTGATAAAGTCTTAACTCATGACTTAATTGATAAGTTTGAAAAGGGAATAGTGATTGATAAAAATGTTGTTTGTCAAAGTGCTATATTACAAATCATTGATGAGAGATATTGCTATATAACAATATCTGAAGGGAAATATCATCAGGTTAAGAAAATGTTTTTATCTTGTGGGTATGTTGTTATCAATTTAAAAAGGGTTTCTTTTGCAGGTATTGAGTTGGATCCTTTCTTAAAAGAAGGTGAGTATAGAGAATTGAATGATTGTGAACTTCGAATTTTAGAAAAGAGAATTTTGATGAATCAGTGATTATCATTGTTGTGTTATGTATGATTTCAGTAGACGTTGAATAAATAGAATGATAATATAATAAAAAGAATGGGAGGTATATGTATGGCTGTTTTAGATACGAATTTAATGATTAATAAATATTTTGAGGATATTGCAAAGATTCCACATGGTTCATATCATGAAGAAAAAATTGCTGATTATATTGAAGGTATAGCAATGAACTATGGATTAAAATATGAAAGAGATCAAATGCATAATATGATTGTTTTTAAAGATGCATCGAAAGGATATGAAAAGCATGAAACATTAATGTTACAAGGTCATTTAGATATGGTTAATGAAAAGAATAACGATAGTGATCACGATTTTGAAAATGACTCTTTGGATTTATATGTTGAAGATGGGTATTTGCATGCAAGAGGGACAACGTTAGGTGCTGATGATGGATGTGGAGTTTGTTATATGTTAGCTATTTTAACTGATAATACATTAAAACATCCACCTTTAGAATGTGTATTTACAGTTCAAGAAGAAGTTGGTTTATGTGGTGCTATGGGGATTGATACATCTTCTTTAAATGCAACTAGAATGATAGGTTTAGATAGTGGTCATGAAGGAGAAACGTGCACAACATCATCAGGTGGTAGAGATGTTGTTATTACAAAACAAATCATGGGTGAGGATAATCAATCATCTGTATATGTGTTAAGTGTAAAAGGTTTGTTAGGTGGACATTCAGGTTCTTATATTGATAAGGGAAGAGGTAATGCTAATAAAATAGTAGGTAGAATTTTATATACTTTGCTTCAAAATGGTATTGATGTTCGTTTGATTGATATTACTGGTGGATTAAAGGCTAATGCTATTCCTAGAGAATGTGAAGCTGTTTTCGCAAGTGAAAATAGTTATGATGATATCAGTGCTATTGTACAAGAATGTTATAGAGATATTTACAAGGAACTTGAAATCAGTGATTCAGGATTAGAAATTATTCTTTCTCAAGATGAGTGTGATGTATGTATTTGTTCTAAAGACAGTGAAGCAATTATAACAATGATGTATTTAGGATTAAATGGATGTATTGAAAAATCACAGGCTATTAAAGATTTAACAATTGCTTCTTTAAATATGGCTGTTATTCGTACACATGATGATTATCTAACAATTCATTACTCAATACGTTCGCCATTAGAAAGTATGCGTAATGAATTGACAAATCAATTAAGAACAATCGCAATGTTGATGAATGCAAGTGTGGATGTTTTTAATGATTATCCTGGATGGGATTATGATCCAAATTCAAAATTAAGAAGTCAGTTTAAGGATTTTTATTATCAATATTCACAAAAAGAATTAAAAGAAACAGCATCTCATGGAGGTTTAGAAACTGGTATTTTTAAAGGAAAAATGAAAGATTTAGATATTATCACTATGGGTCCTGATATGAATGATATTCATACACCTGATGAAAGATTAAATATTGCATCTTATGTGAATACATATCAAATGTTAATTCAATTTTTAGAAACTTTATAAGTGTGGGGTTAATCATGAATTGTCAGGTCAATAAAAAGTGTGGAAGTTGTCAATATATAGAGATGAAGTATGATAAACAACTGCAATTAAAATATGAAGAGTATAAAGATATTTATAAAGATTTTCATGTTAAAATTTATCCTATTCAAGGTATGAAAAATCCATATGGATATAGAAATAAAGTGATTGTTGCATTCAATAAAAAATATGAATATGGATTATATGAAGAAAATTCACATAGAATCGTTCCTATTCAAAAGTGTTTATTACATGATCAAGAAACACATGATGTTTTAAATCGGTTGCAATTGTTGTTTAAGAAAAATAGAATTTCTATTTATGATTCGAAAAGAAAAAGAGGATTGTTGAAACACGTTTTGATAAGAAGGGCGGTTTCTACAAATCAAACTTTAGTTGTTTTGGTTGTTAATGAACCTATGTTTAAAGGATCTAAGCGTTTTTGTCAGGAATTAACTAACAAATGTCCAACTGTGAAGTCTGTTGTTTTGAATATTAATTCTAGACAGACAAGTGTTGTTTTATCAAAAAATGAAAAAGTATTGTATGGTAAAGGATTTATTGTTGATGAATTATGTGGTTTAACTTTTAAAATATCAGCACAATCCTTTTATCAAATTAATCATAGTCAGTGTGAAAAATTGTATCAAAAAGTTATAGATTTATTAGATGTAAAAAAAGAAGATACAATTTTAGATACATATTGTGGTATTGGAACAATTGGCATGGTTGTATCAAAGTATGTGGATCATGTGATAGGTGTTGAATTGAATAAAGAGGCTTATAAAGATGCTTTGAATAATGGTAAGATGAATCGTATTGAAAATATTAAGTTTTATAATGATGATGCAACTGAATTTATGAAAAAACAGGTTGCTTTAAATCAAAAGGTTGATGGAGTGATTATGGATCCACCAAGAGCAGGAAGTACGAAAGAATTTATACATGCAATTCAAGTCTTAAATCCTCGTTATGTTATATATGTATCATGTGATCCTCATACACAGGTCAATGATTTAAAAGAGTTTCAGAAAATTGGTTACTCTTTTAAAGATGTGTATTTGTATGATATGTTTCCTCACACACAACATGTTGAAAGTATAGTATTGTTATCAAATGTTGAAAAATAAGAAACTAATAAATTGTAGGAATGATGAAATCTTTGAGATGTGAAATAATTTGTATTTATATAAATAGTTTCTTATAATAATGTAAAATATGTTTTTTATTGATGGAAGTTGTTGTAGTGAAGAGAATGATGAAAGTTTTTGTCGTTCTTTTTTTCTTTTGATTATAAAAAGAACTATACTTTTTTACAAAATTAATATATAGTAATAAGGTATATTTTGGAGGTAATGCTATGTTAGAAATATTAAAAGCCATATTGTTTGGTATTGTTGAAGGGATTACAGAATGGCTACCTATTAGTAGTACAGGACATATGATTTTATTAGATGAATTTATTCAATTAGATGTTACACCTGAATTTTATAGTATGTTTCAGGTTGTTATTCAATTAGGTGCTATTATGGCAGTTGTTGTATTGTTTTGGAATGATTTCTTTCCATTTGGTAAAAAGAATAACAAACAACCAATGCAACAAACAGGAATTTTATCTTGGGTTAAGATGGATAAGTTTGTATTATGGATTAAGATTTTAATTGCTTGTATACCTGCGGCTATTGTTGGAATTTTATTTGATGAACAATTGGAAGCCATGTTTTATAACTATCAAACTGTTTCTATTGCATTAATTGTTTTTGGTGTTTTATTTATTATCATTGAAAATAAAAATAAAAATCAATATTCAAAAATCAATTCATTAACTGATATTACAGTCAATACAGCATTTCTAATTGGAATATTTCAATTGATTGCAGCTATATTTCCTGGAACTTCAAGATCAGGAGCAACAATTGTAGGTGCATTATTATTAGGTGTTTCAAGAACAGTCGCTGCTGAATTTACTTTCTTTTTAGCAATACCAGTTATGTTTGGTGCTTCTTTATTAAAAATTTTAAAATTTGGTTTTGTATTTACAACTCATGAATTGATTATTCTTACAATTGGTATGATTGTGGCTTTTATTGTATCAGTGCTTATTATTCAATTTTTGATGAATTATATTAAAAAGCATGATTTTAAAGTTTTTGGTTGGTATAGAATAGTTTTAGGTGTTATTGTTCTTGCTTATTTTATGTTATTTTAATACATCTTATTAAGGTGTATTTTTTTAATACCTAAATATATAATATTACAATTTATGGTCAATTTCTTCATCTGTTTATGTTATAATACATTCATTAGGAGATGAGTTTATGACAAAAGAACATTTTCAACAACAGTTAAATACAACTTTATCTTTGTATGAACATTATAAAAAACAATCTTTTTTATTAAGTGTATTTAGATTTATTTCATTTATAGGTATGTTATCATGTTTATTAATTGGATACTTTGAAAACCTATCATTTTTATATGTGACATCATTTATTTTATTAGTTGCTTTTCTAACATTAGTTTATTTTCATAAAAAGATAGATTATCAAAAGAAATATTATGAAACATATGGTGAAGTTATCAATCAGCATCTCAAAAGAATAAATTTTCAATGGGATGAATTTGAAGATAATGGCTATGAGTTAGATACAAATACACAAAGTATGGATTTAGATGTTTTTGGACATCACTCATTATTTCAAATGTTAAATATAACTTTTACATTACAAGGAAAAAGAAAATTAGCTAAAACTTTGAATAGTCATCATTTTCAATATAAAGAATTAAGAAAAAGACAAGGGGCAATTTTAGAACTTGCTAATTTTAATGATTTTATTTTAAGTTTAGAAACATATGGAAAGATAAATAAAGGAAAGAATGAAAAAGTATTAATAGATTTTATTGATTCTTTAAATAAACATATATCACTT
>CAJUJC010000019.1 GCA_910586805.1 uncultured Erysipelotrichales bacterium
GATAACTGGAAATGAATAAAGAGAAGTTGTCAGATATACAATTTCTCTTTTTTGTTTTAATTATTATAAATAAATATATTAGTTGATTGATATATAGTGGGAAAACAGTATAATAAGTTTTTAAATCGTGTAATTATGTAAATTAAACTATCATTTTCTAAGCAAAGTAGTGTATAATGATAGTTATAGGTGGTGAGGTATTGTGTATAAGCATTTGGAACCTTATGGGAAGATTATAGATTTTTTAGGTATGGCTTTAGGTGATAATGTTGAGATTGCCTTACATGATTTAACATCTAAAAATCAGGAAATTGTTGCCATAGCAAATAGTCATATTTCAGGTAGAGAAATTGGTGCTCGATTATCTAATTTATCTATGCACTATTTACAAACAAAGCAATATGAAAAACATGATTATGTTATGAATTATAAGACAGCTGGACCAGATGGAAAATTGTTACGTTCAGCGACTTATTTTATAAAAGAAGAAGGTAAAAAACTACCAATAGGTATGTTATGTATCAATGTAAATATTTCTGATTATGAATATTTAGAAGCTACATTGAAGAAAATATTAGGTATTAAAGAACAAAAAGATGTTGAATTTCAATTAGATAACCCTATTGAAATTTTATCATCACCATTAGATGAAATGGTTGATATATATGTAAAAGAATGTCTTGAACAAATGGGAGTTCCTTCATATTTTCTTATAGAAAGATTAAATGTAGAAGAAAAAATTAAAGTTGTTAAATATTTACAAGAAAAAGGGACTTTTAAAGTGAAGGGTGCTATTGCGTTGGTTGCGGAAAAATTAGCTGTTAGTGAGCCAACAGTGTATAGGTATCTAAAGAAAATGTAAGAGAGGATGAATAATAATGAAAGATGTCGTTTTTGTAACTGGACATAAAAATCCAGATAGTGATTCTATTTGCAGCGCTATTGCTTATGCTGATTTTTTGTTTAGATCTGGAAGATATAATGCAGTACCTATTCGATTAGGTGAAGTATCTAAAGAAACAGAATATATTTTAAATAGATTTCATGTAGAAACGCCAGTATTACTTACAACAGTTAAACAAACAGTAGAAGATTTAGAGTATGATAAAGTGACTGTGTTTTCTAAAGAATTAACTTTAAAAACTGCGTGGGCTTTGATGAAACAACAAAATTTAAAAAGTGCACCTGTTTCTGATGATCATAATCAATTGTTAGGATTGTTGTCAACATCTAATATTATTGAAGGGTATATGGATGATTGGGATAGTAAAATTTTAAAAGATGCTAATACACCTGTTGAAAATGTTATAGATACATTAGAAGCGAGTATTTTATACTTGGATAAAAATTTAAAAACAATTAAGGGCGAAGTTCATATTGCAGCAATGACAGATGGAGAAGCTATGAAACGTATTCATGCAGGTGATGTTGTTATTGTAGGTGGAGATAGAGAAGAAGCAGTACGTCATATGATTAAAGGACAAGTTTCTTTGATTATTTTGACAGGTTCTTTAACTGTTGATAAAGAGTTGTTACAACAATGTATAGACAATCATGTGAGTGTTATTTCTACAACTTATAATACTTTTATGGCTTCACAACAAATTATTCAATCCATACCTGTTGAATATGTTATGCAAAAAGGTGGACTTGTTACATTTACTGATGATGACACTGTTGATTATGTGAAGGAAGTTATGACTGAAACACGTTTTAGAAGTTATCCTGTAACAGATTTTATGGGTAGAGTTGTTGGTTCTATTTCTCGTTTTCAAGTTTTAAATGGAATGAAGAAGAAAGTCATTCAAGTTGATCATAACGAAAGAGCACAATCTATTGATGGAATTGAAGAAGCAGAAATTTTAGAAATTATAGATCATCATAGAGTAGCTGATATTCAAACAATAGGACCTGTTATGTTTAGAGCAGAGCCAGTTGGATGTACTGCAACAATTGTTACAAAATGTTATAAAGAAGCAGGAATAGATATACCTCATGATATAGCTGGATTGATGTTAGGTGCTATTATTAGTGATACACTATTGTTTAAATCACCAACTTGTACACCTACTGATACAAAGATTGCTAAAGAATTGGCACAAATTGCTGGTGTTGATATTGTTGAGTTTGGAATGGAAATGTTTAGAGCAGGGACATCTTTGGTTGGGAAAACTGTTGAGGAAATCTTTAATCAGGATTATAAGAAATTTAGTTTTGATGATATTCGTATAGGTGTTGCTCAAGTCAATACGATGGATATTGAAGGGTTTGCACCATATAAACAAGAAATGTTGGATTATATGGAAAGTGTTGCGAAAAAGAATAAAATGGAATTTGCAATGTTGTTGTTAACTGATGTTATTAATGCAACAAGTGAAGTTTTTGTAGCTGGGCCACATCCTGAATATGTTGCTGAAGCATTTAAGGTAGAACTTGTGGAACAACAAGCGAGTTTGCCAGGCGTTATTTCCAGAAAGAAACAAGTTGTTCCAGTTATTACTGAAGTTTTGACAAGATAATCAAATAGTCTTTATAAATATGGCTATATGTATAAGAATCAATTTATATGTATAGAAGGAAAGAATGGGTAAGAGTTTTAAAAACCCATTCTTTTTTTGAAAAAGAATTATTATATTAAGTTGTATGATGATGTTTTTTAATGAATAGTGTAAAAAAAGATACAATCATTATCTATAAAGTTATATAATAGAAATATATGAAACAGGGAAGGTGAAGATTATGGGGCTTATAAAAGCAGGAAGTTCAGCTATAAAAAGTACAATGGCTGATCAATGGAAAGAATTCTTTTATTGTGATTCTTTACCACAAGATATTTTGGTTAAAAAAGGAAAAAAGAGAATCAATGATAAATCTTCTAATACAAAAGGTAGTGAAGATATTATTAGTAATGGAAGTGGAATTGTTGTTGCAGATGGGCAATGTATGATTATTGTTGATCAAGGGAAAATTGTTGAATTTTGTAGTGAACCAGGTGAATATACTTACGATAAGTCAACTGAACCAAGTTTGTTTACAGGACCATTAGGAGAAAGTGTTATTCAAACATTTAAAACAATGTGGAAACGTTTTTCTCTAGGCGGAGATACTGGGAAGGATCAACGTGTTTATTATTTTAATATTAAAGAAATTATGGATAATAAGTATGGGACTCCACAACCCATTCCATTTAGAGTTGTTGATAAAAATATTGGATTAGATATTGATATTTCTATTCGTTGCCATGGTGTATATTCATATAAGATTACTGATCCATTGTTGTTTTATGCAAATGTGTGTGGAAACATTCAAAATGAATATAAAAGAAGTGAAATTGATAATCAGTTAAAAGCTGAGTTATTAACTGCATTGCAACCTGCATTTGCTAAAATTTCTAGTTTAGGAGTGCGTTACAGTGCATTGCCTGGACACACAATGGAAATGACTGAGGCATTGAACGAAATTTTAAAGAAGAAGTGGAAAGAATTGCGTGGTGTTGAAGTTTCTTCTATGGCAATGAGTTCAGTCACTGCTGATGAAGAAGATGAAGAAATGATTAAACAGGCACAGCGCACTGCCTTGTTAAGAGATCCTTCTTTAGCAGCGGCTACTTTAGTAGAAGCGCAAAGCGAAGCTATGAAAACTGCAGCTGGAAATGATGCAGGTGCAATGATTGGATTTATGGGAATGAATATGGCAACTCAAGCAGGAGGTGCAAATATCCAAGGTTTATATGGAATGAAGCAAGAAACAGTTATGGAATCTCAATCAAAGGTGACTTGGACTTGTTCATGTGGACATGTGAATACAGGTAAATTTTGTGAAGAATGTGGAAACCCACAAGATAAAGGATGGACTTGTGTTTGTGGTGCAGTCAATAAGGGTAAGTTTTGTAGTCAATGTGGAACAAAGAAACCTGATGATGTTCCTTTGTATCGTTGTGATAAATGTGGTTGGGAGCCTGAAGATCCACATCACCCACCTAAGTTTTGTCCTGAGTGTGGGGATCCTTTTGATGATAATGATAAGAAGTAGGATGTTTTATGAGTGATGTTATTAATTATAGATGTCCTAGCTGTGGTGGAGAAATTTGTTTTGATGGAAACACACAACAGGTAACTTGTCCTTATTGTGACACGACTTTTGAGTTGGAGACTTTAAAGCAATATGAAGAGTTATCTTGTAAAACGAAGAAAGATGAAAAATCTTTTGAATTACATCAGCAAGAAAACTTGGAAGGAGTAGTAAGTTATATTTGCGAATCATGCGGTGCACAAATTATAGGTGATGAGAATACAGTTGCTACATCATGTCCTTATTGTAATAGTCCCATTGTTGTTAATGACAAAGTTAGTGGACAATTAAAACCTGATTATGTGATTCCGTTTCAATTTAATAAAGATCAAATCAAAGATAAATTAAGTATATTTTATCAGGATAAGCCTTTTTTACCAAAGACATTTACGAATGAGTCATTTATTGATGAAATCAAAGGTATTTATGTGCCATTTTGGATATATCATTGTTCAGTAGATGCACAAATGAAATTTAGAACATCAAAACGTAGATATTATAGTAGTGGCAATTATAATGTGACTGAAACAAGTTATTATTTATCAACAAGAGAGGGAACGATAGGCTTTGACTATGTCCCTGTTGATGCTTCTTTAAAGATTGAAGATGATAGCATGCAATCTATAGAACCCTTTGATTTTTCTAAAAAAGTTGATTTTGAAACAGCATACTTAGCTGGTTATTTGGCTGATAAATATGATGAAGACGAAAAAGTAAGCGAAAAAAAAGCAGTTCGTCGTATAGAAACAACTACTAAAGATTATTTTGTAGAGACTTTAAATGGTTTGAGTTTGGATCGTATTGAAAACGCCTCTATGCAATTTTATGATAAAGAGGTTGACTATTATTTATTACCTGTGTGGATATTAAATTTAAAATGGCAAGAAGATATTTATACTTTATATATTAATGGGCAAACAGGGAAGGTTATAGGTAATCTTCCAGTAGATAAAAAAGCTTATTGGGCATATTTTATGAAGGTTTTTGTAATAGCTATGATAATGGTGACAGCAATAGCAATTTTTGTATTGGGAGGTTAATCAAATGAAAATACTGAAGTTAAGTTTTATTGTAGTATTCATTTTTTTGATGATAACTCCTATATATGCTACAAGTGGAACATATACAGATGGTATGTACTATGTTAAATGTGTAGGAATAGGCTTATTTGTTGGTCTGATTATTGCGTTTATTATGGCTGAAAATCAAAAGAAAAAAATGAATACACAAAGAGAAGTAGAGCATGCACAAAATTATGTAAGAAATCAAAGTTTTGTTGTGCATAAATCTAATGATTTGTATTTGTATAAAAATGTAAGTAGAGTAAGAAAACAGACAAAAAAATAAGAGAGGATTGAAGTATTACCCCTCTATAAAAATTTAAATATTTCATAAGATCTATATTGATGGATCTTATTTTTTTATAATTTGATATATACAAAATTATAAAAAGAAATGTGTTAAAGATAATTCAAAATTATATTTATAATATATCCTTTCTATCTGATAATTTATCTATACCATATGATTAATCCATTTTTCTGTTTTCATTCTTCTTATTCCTAATATGAGCCTAATAAGCTGTTCTATTTGACCTATGAAAATAATAATAACAATATCTTGAATTTGTAAAATAAAAATCATAAAGAATGTTAATGATAAACCTACGCACCATAGGATAATAGAATCAATAAATGCTAAGTATTTTGAATCACCACCAGCTCTTAATGCTGCAAAAACAACAACATTGAATAATCTAAAAGCTATTCTTATTGATAAGACTCTAATAATAGCAACAGAAAGATGAAACATTTTTAAAGATGTAACATGGAATGTAGAGACAATATTTGGAGCAAAAATTAAAATAAGTATCACACTTACAATAGATAATAAAAAGGTTATTCCAAAAAAATAATCAGCTTCTTTTTTTGCACCATTATAATCTTGTTGACCTAACTTGAATCCAAACATAGATGTCGCTGCATCACTCATAGCATTTACAACTGTATAAAAGAGATTTACAATTTGATTACCAATGTAGTAACAATCCATAACACCTTTTCCTAATACTCCATATGCAACAATAAATAAACTGTTACCAAAACTAAACAATGTTTCATTGATGACCAAAGGATAAACTTTAAAAAAGATTTTTTTGATAAGTAATCTTGGAATTTTAAACATCTCTTTAAAGCCTCCTATAAATGGTTGCTTTGAATAAAGAGAATATCCTAAATACAACAGAAAATGAAGTATTTGTGTTATTGTCATACTAATCCCTGCTCCTTCAACACCCATATGAAGGGAAAACATTAAGAGTTGGTTCATTATACAATGAAAAATCACAACAATTATACTAATAAGCAAAGGGATATATGTTTTTTGAACACTGTGATAAGCAAAAGTAAAAGACAGTGCTAATGATGTAAAGAAAAAAGAAAAACAAGAGTACTTAAGATAATGAAAAGCCTGTTCAATAACATAATGATCATTCATAAATAAAGAAAGTAATTTTGTATTGAAAACTAAAGATAATCCCCACCAAAGTGATGCATTGATAGTCACAGCAATAAGGCTTAAACCAAAACATTTTTTCATATAATGATAGTTTTTTGCACCGTAGTATTGAACAATAAAAATATTTATTCCTGCTGCAATACCAAAAGCAATACCATGCATTAATGCATCAATTTGTAATGCAGTTCCTACTCCACTGACTCCATCGATACGTGAAGCCATCATTGTATCAATAAAACCACTTAAACTATTGATAATAGATTGAATGGTAATAGGAATCATCACTTGTCCCATAGTTATATAAAATTTTTTATTTGCAATAAATCTACTCATAATTCACCTTCTTTCTTAAAAAAGATAAGCACCTGAGTGCTTATCTTTAAAGGGAGTTTATTCAAAAATGTAACTTGCCATCTTTTTATGAAAATCTGGGTCACTAGGAATATTTGCATCAATACCTAAATCAGCTGAACATGTTCTTGCAAAAACTTGTAAAGGAACAACAAATTCCATAGAAGCAAAATCATGATCATTAATAAATGGGAAACAGAAATCTTTTGTATTAGATGTTTCCTCACTTGTCATTAAGAAGCAGTGTGCATGTCTTTCATCTTCAAAATAACGTTTTAATTTTTTACATCTTTCATAGTATTGCCCTTTAGATCCCAAATAGAACATATATGTGTCTTGATCAATACAATGATATATACCATGCATAAATTCTTCAAGTTCGTAGCATTGTGTACTATATCTTACAGATTCTGAAATTTTCAATGTTCCTTCTAACATTGCAGAGGTACAATTTTCATATCCAATAATATATAATCTTCTGCATTTTATAAATTCTTCTTTGTTTGCGTTATACCATTCCATTGCTTTTTGAGCAATGAGTGGAATGTTATCACTACTTTTTAACATACGAGCAATATAATCATCAAAAATATCCTGAGTAATTTTCTTTTGACATAAAGCAACTTTTAATCCTAACAAAGCTAGTGTAGCAATAGAACAAATGTATCCTTTTGTCTTAGGACCAGCATATTCTTTAGGCATATCTATAAACAATTGTTTATCAGCATGTTCAAGAATAGGTGTATCTGCTTCTGCTGTGACAGCAATTGTTGCTAAACCTTCATGTCTTGCTTTATCTAAACCATAAATAGTTGATGCAGACATACCTGCATGTGAAATGCCAATGACTAAAGTGTTCTTATTAAAAATAGCTTCATCTTTAAAATCAATTGGATAAGATTGAAAGACTTTCATTTTTAAAACTTTTTCTATAATTGGTTTAGCAGCTACAGCAGCATGATAAGATGTTCCAGACCCAATAATATAGATTTGTTCAATGTTTTTTTGAACAATATAATTAACAACATCATCAAATATTTTTTCTTGATGCTTAACGATATGACGGACAGCATCCTTAGATTCTAAAATGTAAGTATACATATCCCATTTTTTTTCTTCCATAATATTCCTCCTTTTATTTGTATATACATTATACAATTTATATATATAAATGTCAACAATGTATTTACATATATTTTCTCTTTACATTAAATGTATTTAAATGTAAAATATGAAGGGGTGATGGAAGATGAAAGAAAAAGCAAAATATATTATAGTAGAGGATTATATAAAGGATCAAATTCAATCTGGAAATCTTAAACCTGGAGATCAATTAGAAACTGAAATAGAACTTGCAAAAAGATTTGATGTCAGTCGACTGACTGTGAATAAGGCTATATCACGATTGGCTTTTGATGGATTGATTGATAGAATTCCTGGAAGGGGATCATTTGTAAAACAAAATGTTTTTACTGCTGATTTCAAAACTGTTGGGAGTTTTACGAATTATACAAAATCACAGCATTGTCAGGCGGGCTCACGTTTATTAGAGTACCATGTTTATCATTCAAGTGAGATTCCTAATCAAATAGCACAATTATTACAGTTGACTCATGATGATCAGGTCTATTATTTTGTAAGAGTTAGAACAATTGAGGGAGAACCCATTGTTTTAATGAGCTCATATGTTCCATCTAAACTTGTTCCAAATTTTGACATTTCTATATTAAGCAGTTCTTTATGGGAATATTTTGATTCCTTGGATTTACCTAGAACACAAACAAAATCTCATTTGACTGCTGTTTTGCCAGATGAGTATACAGCAAGGCATTTACAGATTGATAAATATACAGCACTTCTCAAACATGACCATCTTTCTTATACAAGAGGAAATGTTCCTCTTGAATATTGTGAAGCTCTTTATGTTGGTTATAAGTATGCTTATGAAATTGAAGAATCAAGAACTTTTTAAAAGAATCACACTGAACCATTTTGTGGGTTCTTTTTTTATTTATAAAAATATGTTGACATAAATATATATATGAATATATAATATGTCTATACAAATAGAAAAGGAGGGAGTGTGTATGAGTACACTTATGCTTGCGATTATATTGTCAATTTTTGTTGCAATTATGGCAATTGATGGCTGGTCAGAATTAGGGTTTACAAGCCCACTTATTTTTGGAGTCTTTACTGGATTGATTATAGGGGATGTGAATTTAGGGTTTCAAGTTGGTTCAGTATGTACTTTGATGAATTTAGGATTTTATAATTTTGGTGGGGCAACAACACCAAATTATTAGATTGGAGCTATTCTAGGAGTTGTTGCAGCAGGTAAAACAGGGGATTACAATGTTGGTCTATTAGTAGCAACTGCACTAAGTTTATTAGTTATGCAATTAAATATTCTTGGAAGAACTGTCAATACATTCTTTTTGCATAAAGCTGAGGGCGCTTTAAATGCTAATAATATTAAAGCGTTTGAACGTTTTCATGTTATGGGATTGATTCCTTGGATGTTAGCTGATATTATTCCTGTTTTCTTAGGTGTTATGTTCAGTGATTATTTAACAATTATTTCAGATTTTGCAGCATCTGCCCAATGGTTCTCTCATGGATTACAGGTTGTTGGTGGAGCATTGCCAGCAATTGGGTTTGCATTATTGTTGTGTTATATGGATTTAAAGAAATATTGGCCATTTATGGTTATTGGATATGCATTGTTCTCATTTGCAAATGTTCCAGTATTAGGTTTAGCAATTTTAGGTGTTGCTTTTGGTTATATGTATATTACTATGGGAAAAGGTGGTGTGGATTATGGAAAATAGGACAATTTCAAAAAAAGCACTCCATAAAACAAGATTTAGACATAATTGGGGTTTACAATGGTGTATGAACTATGAAAAGATGCAAGGAAGTGGTTTTGCATATGGAATGGTACCAGTTATTCAGGATTTATATGATAGCGAGGAAGAACAATGTCGTCACTTAGAAAGACATATTCAATTTTATAACTGTCATCCTGCAGGTTCAGCAGCTATTTGTGGTATTGTGTGTGCCTTAGAGGAAAAACAACAATCAGATACTGCTGATAGTATTAAAGTTGCTTTAATGGGACCACTTGCCAGTGTTGGAGATACAATTCAAGGTGTTCTTGTAAAGCCGCTTGTTAGTTTAGTAGGAGCAGGGATGGCCGCTGAAGGAAATTGGTTATCTATTTTTATGGTGACTTTGCCTATGTTTGCTTGTTTCTTGGCAAGATGGCCAGCTTTCAATTTAGGATACAAACAATCATTAAATTTATTAAATAATATGCAGAATTCATTTTCTTTTGATAAGTTACAAGTTGCAGCAAGTGTTTTAGGATTGACTGTTATTGGAGGTTTTATTCCTAGTATTTTAGGCTCTAAATTACAGCTTGCCTATCAAATGACAAAAACAATTACAGATCCAGCTACTGGCGAAGCTGTTGAACAGGCATTTAAATTACAAGAGTCTTTAGATTCATTACTGCCTTATATTTTACCAATTGTATTTGTTGGGGCATGTTATTATATGTTAAAGAATAAAAAAATGACTCCAGTCAAAGTTATTTTAATTATTGCAGTTTTAACATTTGTTTTAGGTGCTACAGGAGTGATGTGATTTGAAAGGAATATTATTAGTTAGTCATGGTGATCTTGCAAAAGGAATGATGGATACTTTATCATTATTCTTTGGTGATTTGAGTTATACTGATTATTTATGTTTAAAAAAAGATGATAATCCTGATCAATTCAAAGAAAAGATGATTGAAAAAATAAATTTATTAAATCAAGGACAAGGTGTTATTGTTGTTGGTGATCTCATTGGTGGTACACCTTTGAATCAAGCAGCGTATGTTATGAGTCAAGATGTTATGGTGTTGGGTGGTATGAATTTAGGGATGTTGATTAGTTTGATATCACAAAGAGCCAATGAACATATTGATTATAAAATGATTTTAGATGATGCAAAGTTAGGAATTCAATGTTTAAATACTTTACTTAAAGGAGACATATAAATATGATTAAACATGTAAGAATTGATAATAGACTTATTCATGGGCAAGTTGCAGCAGCATGGAAAAACAACATTGGTGCCGATGCTATTATTGTATGTAATGATGATGTTGCCAAGGATCCTATTCAAAAAATGGTTTTACCTATGGCAGCACAAGGCTCAAAAGTTTTGGTTTTTTCTATTGATGAGTTGGTTGAATATGATCAACAAAACCCTCAAGAAACAAAATTTGTGATTTGCAAATTTGCTAGTGATTGTCTTGCCTTGTTAGAAAAAGGTTTGGTTATTGAAGAAGTCAATGTTGGGAATCAGGCACCTGTCATTAATACTGAGTATGTTATGGTCAATGGTTTTGTTGCAGCAACAAAAGAGGATGCCATAACTTATAGAAAAATAGCAAACTATAAAAATAATCAATTAAAATGTCAAGTTGTACCAACAAGACCATCTGAAGATTTTTTAGAATTGTTGAAAAAGGCAGGTTTATAAGCAAGTTGAACTTGCTTTTTCTCTTATGTATATAGATATTCAAGAAAGAATCAATAAGATTATGGTCATGATTTTTTTATTAACATGCCTATTATTAGTGAGCATATTTTATATCTTTTTTAATCAAGGATATGATAAAATTTATCTTGTTGTTATTTTCTTTATTATTTTTATGATTATGAATGCATGTATTCGATTGATTGAAAAGAATTTAGAACATCATACAATGTATAAAATGATCAGAAAAAGATATATTGCCTTAGCAAAAATTAACCATGTAAGATTTTATAAAGAATCAAGGGAAACAAATTTCTCAAAAAAATTTATTTATGAATTTGATATTGAAATCATTACACAAGATAAAAAAATAATTAAAACAAAAATCTATGAAAATGTTTGTGATAGTCAATTTGAATGTTTGCCTGGATATGTTTATGTGACTTATAACAATCAAAATCAATGGATTGGTATTATTCCAAACCTATTATTAAGCATGATGAGTGAAGTTGAACCTATTGTTAGAGAATATGAAAAAAATGAAAATCCTCACTATATTTTAGCGATTAAAAAGAATGGGTTATCACTCAAACAGATTGAATAAATATTCTTTCATCGTTGTTTCAAAGATTTTTATAATTTATTGATTCAATTTATCTTTGTTACTTTTCTTAATCTTCAATATTATTTTTTTAATATATTCTTGAACTTTTTAGATGTTTCAAAATTGTTTAATCAATTTCTAATACATTACATTCTTCATTGCAATGTCTTTTCTTTTTTCAAAAGCAGTAAGGTTATCAAATGCTAATACATCAGTGTTATCTTATTATGTAAAAAGGGTCAAAATCAATTTATCTTGGTCCTTTTTATCTTTAAAATAATAAATAAAATAACATATACTTATAAAAAACTATTTAGAATCAATTTCTTTTTAGTTTAAAATCTTATAAATATCTTCTTCATTATTCACATCAAAGATTCTTATAACTAATTCGTTTAATGTTTCTTCATCACTTTTCTTAATCTCTAATATCAATTCTTTTGATATATTCCCTAGTTTTGTTGTTATTAATTGAATTAATGTTTTTATCAAACCCTCTCTTATCCCACGTTGTTTTAACTCATCTAATGATCTACACATATCAATTTCCTCTCTTTCTTGTATTCTTATGTAACTATATAATTCTTCACTTTTGACTAATGATGCAACAACTAATGCAACTTCCTTTGATAATATCATCTCTTTCATATCTTCAGGGTTGTTTCCTTTTTCTAAGATCATCTTAGCACTTCTAATCAGCATTCTGTTCTCTTTCACCTCAAAACAGTTTTCATCAATATCCCTTATATCTATAACCTTGTACTTCCAGTCATTAAGACAGTCTTTAAACTCTTCAGGTGTTTCAAAACTACCTAACAGGCTCTCTGATGCATCCCATTTCTTATCTCCACTGTAAAGAACAAGAAAACATACTGGGACTATATTTCTTTGACTGTTCTTGTTTTTTAACTGTTGATTATATTTGAATGCATCATATACCAGTATTCTTATTGCCATATTCCTGTCTACTGTTGACTGATTTTCTATACCTATAATAACTTCTTTCTCTTTTTCTTTATATCTCATAGCAACATCTCTTCTTCTTTCAAGAGCAGTGAAGTTATCATAATTGACAGTAGAGACATCAGTATCATCCAGTTCAAGATAGGATGGACTGATAACATGGAGACCATTATAGATAACATGATTGATAAAGTCAGCGAAGTAGGTATAGTTTTTAAAGTAGTCCTTAAAAGCCAGATCCTGATTTAAAATATTTAAACACATATATTTTTCCTCCTATAAATATTTTTATATTTAATGAAGAATATGACAGATATATTATAGCAAGATACATTGCTAATAGCAATACTATATTTATATAATATTCAACAACACAATTATAACATAGAGTCAATACATATTTGTCTCAATCTTTTCTCAATTATTTCTCAACATACAAAAAAACAATGTTATCAATTGATAACATTATCTTTTTAAATAATATTGTATTTTCTTAAGGCTTTTTCAATTCCGTTATCATCAATATCATCAGTAACATCTGATGCAGCATTTTTGACTTCATCACTAGCATTTCCCATAGCTATAGATATTTCACAAAATTCAAACATATCAATATCATTCATACCATCACCAAAAGCCATTGTCTCTTCTTGCTTGATATTGTAATATTCTAAGACTTTAGCAATTCCATTTTTCTTACCACCATGATTAGGAATAATATCTATAGATAATTCATGCCAACGTGTAGCTTTACAATGAGGCATAAGTTTTAAAAAGTTTTCTTCTTGTTTGGTAGTTAGATCATAAGGAATAACTTGATAAATAGGCTCATTAAGTCCTCGATGTAAATCGTTTAAATCAGGTAAGGGTGTAGAAATACTGTCTTGAACAATTTGAACTGCTTTATTATGAAAATTAATATACATCAATTCCTTTTCTACAAAAATACAAGGAAGAGGATGTTCATCAATATAAGTAATCACATTTTTTATATCTTGAGGATGAATAGGTGAATCATATATTAATCCCTCCTTATTATAACAATACTGACCATTTAATGTAATAAATCCTTCAAATTCCAAATCATTGATAGGTAAATCTTTGATTTCTGAAATGTGTCGTCCTGTAGCAATGAAAGTATAAATTCCTTTTTCATGTAGAAGTTGTAATGCTTTTTTTGTGGACTCAGGAACTTTTTTTGTTCGATGCGATAACAATGTTCCATCTATGTCAAAAAAGATTGCTTTAATCATTTCGTAAACCTCCTTAATGTAGTATAATTAGTATAACATAGAAAAGGATGAGAGGAAATGTTAATATTAGCCCATAGAGGATATAGTGCAAAATATCCTGAAAATACTTTTGAAGCATTTGTAAAAGCTTATGAAAAGGGATTTGATGGTTTTGAAACTGATGTTCATATGACAAAAGATGGAGAACTTGTTTTAATTCATGATGAAACTATTGATAGAACAAGCAATGGACAAGGGTATATTAAGGATATGACTTTATCAGAGTTAAGAAAGTATAATTTTTGTTATAAATGTAAAGGATTTTATCCAATCCCTACATTGAAAGAATTATTGGAATTTATACAAGATAAGGATTTACTTGTGAATATAGAAATAAAGACTGATAAAATTCAATATAAAGATATTGAAAGAAAAGTTGTAGAACTTGTTGAGGAATTAGGTGTTAAAGAGAAAGTGATTTATTCTTCTTTTTATTTAAAAAGTTTACTTAAAGTAAGAGAAATCAGTCCACAAGCTTATATAGGATATTTATGTGAAAATAACTATAAAAAGAAAATAGAGAGTTTGTTTCAACATCAAATCTATGCATTTCATCCTCGACATACCTACTTAAGAGAAAAGAATATTGAGATGTTGAAGAAAAATAAAATATTTATAGCAGCATGGACAGTACCAAATTTAAAAAAATATCAAAGATTAAAAGAGTTAGGAGTGGATATAATAATATCAAATGAATATTTTAAGTGAGGTTATATAAATGAAACAAACAGGAATGGTTAGAAGAATTGATGAATTAGGAAGAATTGTAATTCCTAAAGAAATACGTAAACAATTAATGATGAAAGAAGGAGAAAGCATTTCTTTTGCGTTAGAAGAAGAGCAAATTATTTTAACAAAATATTCCTTATTAAATGGATTAGGTCATGTTGTCGATAGTTTGTTAGAAGGATTGTTTCAAAAATACAACAATACATTTTTTGTTTGTGACGAAGAAAGAATATTAATGTGTTCATCACAATCATTATCTAAGTATCAAAGAAAAACAATATCTTCTGAAATAAAATTAGCATTTAAAGAACGTGAAATGATTAAAGAGGAAGAAATGGAATTGTTAGGTGAGAAAAAGATTATAACAATTTTGCCATTAAGAAAAGAAAATAAAGTTGTTGGTGGACTTATGATGTTAAGTGAACAAACACCATATTACATGGTAGATGAAGATTTATTAGATTTTACAAAAAGAATTATTGAACAGGAGATTGAATCGTGCGTTTAGATAAGTTTTTAAAAGTATCTCGTATTATTAAAAGAAGAACACTTTCTAAAGAATTAAGTGAGTCTTCAAGGGTGAAGGTTAATGGAAAAATTGCAAAACCTGCAACACAATTAAAGATAGGTGATGAGATTGAAATTGAGTTTGGGCGAAGTATTTTAGTTGTTAAAGTGAAAGAATTACGTGAACATGTGTTGAAAAATGATAGTACGATGCTATATGATATTATTGAAGAGAAGAAGAAAGAGATTGTTTATGAATAATCTTTTCTTTTTTTTCATATATAAGTGTAGGAGGGATAAGTTATGGATAATAGTTTACATTTTGAACAAACACCATATCATCATGTGTGTTTAAAAGATCGTAAGAGTATTGAGTTGACGGGTGTTAAAAAAATTGAAAGTTTTGATTCTTATGAGTTTTTGATTGAAACATCATTAGGATATTTGAATATTACAGGAAGTGAATTAACATTAGTTCGTTTGGATCAAGACCAAAATGAAGTGAGTATTCGAGGGAATATTGATAGTATGAGTTATGTTGCAGATAAGAAGAAGTCCTATAAACAAGAAAAAGGTTTTAGTAAATTGTTGAAATAAATGGATTTGTTAGTACAATTTCAAAGTCTTTTTTATTCTTTTGTTTATGGTTTTGTTATGAGTGGAGTTTATCATATTATCAATCGTTTTTTGTATAAAGTGCCTTTGTTTATAAGATTTATTTTACAAATAGGTATAGGTATAGTTTTTGGTTTTTTATATTTTTATGGTTTGGTTGTTATTAATGATGGTATTTTGCGTTTTTATTTTTTCATTATGATTTTTATTGGTTATTTATTTTACCAAAAATACTATGCTTATTACTTATTGTATTATTTGGAAAAAATTGTTTTTTTAATAAAAAGAATTTGCTCACCTTTTTTCTTCTTTTTTCATAAAATAAGTGTTATAATACAAAAAAGAGTAAGGAAGGTGAAGAAGAAATGGCAAAAAAACAAAGACAATCAAGATTTAGAAAACTCTTAGGTTTTGTATATGTTGCAATTTCTTTCGTTTTAATATATACTCTTGTCGTTCGTGCACAACGTGTTATAGAACAAAAGAAAGAATACAATACCCTTGTTGAACAAAGAGATGGCTTGTTGAAAGAAAAAAAGGCACTTTCTCAAGAAGTTGAATTATTAAATGATGATGATTATGTTGTTCGTTATGCAAGAGAGAATTATATCTTCTCTAAAGATGGGGAAGAGGTTATAAAATTACCAGAGTTAAAGAAATAAGCGTGTGCTTATTTTTTTGACATTAAGGAGGTTTTGTATATGTTTTTGACAATGACATTTCCAATGAAAAAACTTCATAGAAATCGAGATATAACAATTTATGTTCCTGATGATTATTATTATAGTGATAAACGCTATCCTGTTTTATATATTCAGGATGGGCAAAATGCATTTTTTGATCATCAATCTTATAGTGGAGTGAGTTGGGGGTTTTTAGAGTTTGTAAAGAAGTATGACTTAGATATTATTATGGTTGCCATTCCGTGTAATTTTGAAGGATTTAAACGTATGGATGAGTATGGACCATGGGTTATTAGTGAAGAATTATCTTATGAGGAAACCAAAGAAGAAGGTGTTATTCTAGGAGGAGAAGGAATAGCATATGTAGAATGGATGGTTCATGAGTTAAAACCATATATTGATAAACGCTTTCCTACCATTGTTGAGGATTGTGGGATTGTAGGAAGTTCAATGGGTGGCGTGATTAGTGCTTATGCTTCGCTTGCTTATCCTGAGGTGTTTAGAAAATGTGCAGCTTTATCAACTGCTTTTTGGTTTTATATGGATGAATTTGAAGAACTTGTTCAAGGAAAGGATTATAGTTATATTGATTGTTTCTATTTTGATTTAGGTGAGTTTGAAGGTTGTGGAAATTCTATTATTGATAGGTGGTATATAGAGACAAATGATATGATTTATAATATGTTGGAGAATAGAATTGAAAATATTGTTTATCATTATTTTGAAGGTGCTTGTCACAATGAAAGTGAATGGAGAAAAAGAGTCCCTTTATTTATGGAATGTTTTTATAAGGAGGAATAGGTTATGTATAAAATGATTTTGTCAGATTTAGATGAAACTTTGTTGGTGAATCATCATGTCCCTGATTTTAATGTTGAAGCTATTGAAAAAGCAAAGGCGTTAGGTGTAAAGTTTGTTCCTGCAACAGGACGTGCTTATAATATGATTTCTGAAATTTTAAAAGAAATTGGTACATATGATCAAGATGATGAATATTCTATTTGTTTTAATGGTGGTTTGATTGTTGAAAATAAAAATGATAGGATATTACATTTTAAAGGATTAACATTTGAACAAACAAAAATGATGTTTGATTTAGGTAAGAATTATGATGTATGTGTATTGATTTTCACATTAGATTGTTGTTATATTTTTAATGCTGATCCTGATGAAGTTCAAAGAAAAACTGATCAAAAGGCACCATTTCAAGTGATTGATGAATATAACATGGACTTTTTAAAAGATGATAAAATTGCAAAGATTTTATTTGAAAAAAAGGATATGCCTTATTTAAAGAATATTGAAAAAGAATTGAAGACATATATTGAGGAGGGAAAGATTTGTGCAAGTTATTCCTCATATCGTTATTTAGAATTTAATGCATTAGATGTTGATAAGGGGTATGGACTTCGTTGGTTGGCGAATTATCTTGGGTATCATCAAGATGAAGTTATTGCTGTTGGGGATAATTATAATGATGTAGAGATGATTAAAGAAGCAGGACTTGGTGTATGTGTATTGAGTGCAGGTGAGGATATTCAAGAATTATCTGATTATGTGACAACTGTGGACTATGATGATGGTGCAGTGAAGGAAGTTATTGAAAAGTTTGTATTGGAGGGATAGTTTATGGATTTTAAGACAATTATTAATCATGAAAGACAGATGCCTTATTATAAAGTATTGGAAGAATTTGTGAATAAGGAGTATGAAACAAAAACAATCTACCCACCAAGAAAACGTATTTTTCATTGTTTTAATTTTAAGGATTATGAAGATATTAAAGTTGTTATTATTGGACAAGATCCTTATCATGAAGAACATCAGGCAAATGGTTTGGCTTTTAGTGTTGAAAGAGGGGTACAAATTCCACCAAGCTTAGTAAATATTTATAAAGAAGCACATGATGATGTTGGGATTGATATTCCTTCTCATGGAGATTTATCATCTTGGGCTCATCAAGGTGTATTGTTGTTGAATACTGTACTTACAGTTCAAGCTCATCGTGCAAATTCCCATAAGTTAAAAGGATGGGAAACTTTTACAAATCATATTATTGAAGCGATGAATCAAAGAGAAAAGCCTTTGGTGTTTATTCTTTGGGGTAGACAGGCTATTGATAAAGAACAAATGATTGATACAACGAAACATTGTGTGATTAAAAGTGTTCATCCTTCACCATTATCTGCATATCGTGGATTTTTTGGGTCTAAGCCTTTTTCTAAAACAAATCAATTTTTAATTCAAAATGGTATTGATCCCATTGACTGGAGGATTAAATAATGTTTGATTGTGTTGAAGATGCCATTTCATATATTGAGTCAAAAAGAAATAAAAGATCTATTGATGCGTTTAGGGAAACGTTGAATAAATGTGGTATTTTGATGAAACAAAAGAATATGATTCATATTGCTGGGACAAATGGAAAAGGTTCAACAGTCAATTATTTAAGAAGTATTCTTAATGCTCATGGATATAAAGTAGGAACTTTTACTTCACCATATTTGATTTGTCATAATGATCGTATACGTGTGGATGATGAGCCTATTAGTGATGAGGAATTATTAAAATATATTAATAAGTATTATGATGTCATTGAAGAAGATGGATTATCAATGTTTGAAATTGATGTGTTGATTATGCTTGCCTACTTTGAAGCTTTAGATTTAGATTATCGCATTATTGAAACAGGCATTGGTGGTCTTCATGATAAAACAAATGTTATTGACCCTATTGTGAGTGCGATTACAAATATTGGGATGGATCATCAAGAGCAATTGGGTGAAAGTATTTATGATATTATTAATGAAAAGATGGGGATTATTAAACCTAACCAGATTTTTGTAACAAGTGAAGCTAAGGGAACAATTCTAGCACGTTTGCAGGAGCAATGTGATGTTCAAGGTGTTATGATGCATGTTGTACCTGAATATCAAGTTTCTCGATATCCTTTCCATTTTAGATATCGTAATATGGCTTTTACATTAGAAAATCAGGGTATTTATCAGGTGACAAATGCACGTTTGGCATTAACGATTGCTTCAAAACTTATTTGTCTTGATTCAACTCTTACAACTGATGCCATAGAAAACGCATCATGGAAAGGGCGTTATGAGACACTTGTTTATAAGGATAAAAAAGTTGATATTGATGGGGCACATAATGTTCCAGGTGTAGAAGCATTGATTCAAACTTTAAAAGTGAAAAAAGAACATAATGTGGCAATTATTTTCTCTTCATTAAGAGAAAAGGATACAGATGAAATGTTAGAGATGTTGTTGAAAGAAGGATATGTTGTATATTTGACAACTTTTAATGATGATAGAGCTATGGATTTATCTCAGTATAAATCACGTGATAATTTGGTTGTTGTGGAGCGTTTTGAAGAGGCTTTAAAAGCTGCATATATTAAGAATTATCATATTGTTATTACAGGTTCTTTACACTTCATTTCAAAGGCAAGAAAATATTTAACTATATAATAAAAGACTGTAACGAATAGTTTTTAGCTATTTTGTAAAAGTTACAGGTCTTTTTTTGTTTGTTGTGAATTGGTGCAGTATATAGATTGAAAGAAATATATCAAGAAAGTAGTATTGATTTTTAACGGGAGGGGCCGATATACTTTATGTATATTTATAAATAAAAATTGTTAAACAAAAGAAAAATTGCATGGATGGTGAATAGAATTAATAAGAATTTAAATCCAATGTGATATTTATATATTAGAATTTAAGGAGGATGATAAAAAATGAAATTTAAATTCTCATATATTGGTGTTATATTTTTACTTATACTTATAATTCAAGATGCAGTAAAAGGATTATTATTTACTGATATTGGTGCAATATTTTTATTTATGCTTTTCATTCCTAATATAATATGGAGTAAAAATAAACCTAAAGATTATAAGAAATATGTTAAAAATGAAGATAAAATATTATCTATTTTAGAAAAAATAGGGCAAGTTGCAGTTGTTTGCATTTCAGTATTCTTTTTAGATTTTAATATCAATGATGGTTCATATCGCTCAATATTATTGTTAGTTGCTTTTGTTCTAATGATTTTATATGAAATATATTGGATCAGATATTTTAAAAGTGAAAAAACAATGAAAGATATGTATAGGAGTTTGTTGGGGATTCCTGTTGCTGGGGCAACATTGCCAGTGTTAGCATTTTTATTGATAGGAGTATATTGTGAAAATATTTTGCTTATTCTATCAACAATTATATTAGGAATAGGGCATATTGGAATTCATTTGAGTCATAAAAGAGAAATTTAATAAGTGGATATTTGAAAAGGAATACTTTTCTTTGAGATGATTATAAAGAAATTTTATGTAATCTCAGCACATATTGTGTTGTGGATGGATTACAAATCTACATTATGTTGTTAGTATGAATCCAAAAATAATGTTCAAGGTAGGATTTGATGGAGCTGGGGATTTATTGAGCAAAATATTGATGATTTTATAATTTTTGGGAGATTATGTTTTTTGGTATAGGAAATATAACAAGTACATTTCATTGACATGGGTATGAGAAATTATATAATGTAAGTAAATAAATATAAAAATTAAAAGAATACAGTTCATTGATTGTAGTAGGAGAAAATGTGATTGTACTGATAAAGAATATCTAAAGCCATTTAGGAGTAAGTGAATATGAAAAGACAGACAAAAATAAATTTATGTATAATATTACTATTGATAGGATTATTTTCATTTATATTACAAGTATTTGTGTTTGAAGCATCAGATGGAAATATTGGTTTTTTATTGGTGTTAATCAGTGTGTGTTTAATGATATGTAGTATCATTAAATTATGCCAGTTGAGCACTAAAATTAAAAATTCAATACTTGATTTTTTAAATTTAATATTTCCTATTAGATAAATAAAAATGAGAATTTAGTTAAAAGTTTTATTATAATAGTAAAAACCACATCTACTTGATAAAGTCTTAAAAGTTGAATTGACAACAAGAAAGGCTTTTGTGTTAGACGTGGTTTTATTTAGACTATAATAAGTTTTGTTAGCTTGTTATAGTCTTTTTAACGTGTTGTGAAGTTGAGTGGTTCATCGAATTCAGCCCAATCGAAATAAACGAATTGGAAAAGATAATGCTTTTGATTTTTAGGGTCACTCACAACAAAGTGATCTCTACCAACTTGTTCTATAACACCTTTATATGCACGATCGCGCCAATCATCGCTACCAGTGTAAGTGAAATAAAATGTTCCAAGTTTACCGATGTTTAATCTTAAAATATTTTCAAGATAAGTTTGTTCGGCGATGGGAGAAGGAAGTGAAGGAGATTGGCTTCCTTGTAAGATTGATTGATTATTTGTATCCATTGATACCCTCCTATAAATCACAATTCAGTTTTGCTCCTGGAGCATAGAAACAATGATTCTTAAAACGCCCACTTAAAGAGCCATAAAAATTTTCAGGACAAGGTCGTCCACTACCAGGGTTTTTAAACCATAAGGCATTGTATGCAGGCTCTATGCGATAACCATCAATATTGCGAAGTGCGAGTTCTCTTTCTTTGGCATTAATAGGTTGATTGAATAAACGTTGTCCTACGCCTGAAAAGGCGTTTTTTTGATAAACAACTTCAGAAATAGTTCTTGTATTCTTGAAAACATCGCAATTAGCGACAACACGATTGACAACAACATTTCCAACCATTAACATTCCTTCTTCGCCTTCGCCAAGTGCTTCAGCTTTCATAATTCTTGCAAGCAAATCGACGTCTGAATCATTGTATAGAATACGTGGGGACATAATATCACCTCTTTTTAGTATATGTGAAATAGATAGAAAATGAACTTCTTTTGTCCAAAAAAATTATTTAAAAATTTACATGATTTTAATGTTTTTTTATGTGTTGTGTGTTAAAATAGTATATAGGTAAGCACTTTCACATTCAAAGTTTAGGAGGAAAAAATATGAGTAAAGAAATTGTTGCAATGATCTTAGCAGGAGGTCGAGGAACTCGTCTTGAAGCATTAACTGCTAAAGTTGCGAAACCTGCTGTTTATTTTGGAGGGAAATATCGTATTATTGATTTTCCTTTAAGTAACTGTGCAAACTCTGGTATTGATGTTGTAGGAGTTTTGACACAATATGAATCAGTATTATTAGGTACTTATGTAGGTGCTGGTTCTAAATGGGGATTAGACGGAAATAATTCTCTAGCTGCTATTTTACCTGCTCGTGAAAGAGGAGAGGTAGGAGCTACTTGGTATGCTGGTACTGCTGATGCTATTTATCAAAATATTAGTTTCTTAGATCAATATGATCCAGAATATGTTTTGATTTTATCAGGAGACCACATTTATAAAATGGATTATGATGAAATGTTGGCTGCACATAAAGCAAAAGGTGCTGACTTGACAGTTGCAGTATTAAATGTTTCATTAAAAGAAGCAAGTCGTTTTGGAATCATGAATACAAATCCAGATGGAACAATTTATGAATTTGAAGAAAAACCTGCACAACCAAAATCTACTTTGGCTTCTATGGGAATTTATATTTTCACTTATAAAGAATTAAGAAAATATTTGATCCAAGATGCTGAAGATGTGAATAGTAAACATGACTTTGGTATGAATATCATTCCATCTATGTTAAATGATGGTAAGACTTTATATGCTTATGAATTTGCTGGATATTGGAAAGATGTTGGTACTGTTGAAAGTTTATGGCAGGCTAATATGGACTTATTAGATGATAAAGAATTAGATCTTTACAATATTAAGAAAGATTGGAAAATTTATACAGAAGATACATTGAGTAAACCTCAAATTATTGGTGAAGAAGCTTCAGTGAAAAATTCATTAATTACTCAAGGATGTATTGTCAATGGTGATGTTGAAGGTTCAGTATTATTTAATAATGTATACATTGGTGAAGGCGCAAAAGTTGTTGATTCAGTGTTAATGCCTGGTGTATTGGTTGAAGAAGGTGCTGAAGTTTACAAGGCTATCGTTGATGAAGGTGTTGTTATTAAATCTAAGAAAGTTGTCAACAAGGAAGCTAAAGAAGTTGAACTTGTTAGTGACAATGCAAAATAGGAGGGGAATTCAATGGAAAAAGTTGTTGGAATTGTAAACTTACATTCAGATGTTTCTTATAAAGGGTTAACTGAAAAACGTCCAGTTGCTTCAGTGAGTTTTTTAGGACGTTATGGAATTATTGATTTTGTTTTATCAAATATGTCAAATTCTAATGTCGATACAGTAGGTGTTTTGATTAAAGAAAAACCTAGATCTTTATTTAAACATTTAGGTAATGGAAATTCTTGGAATTTCAATTCTAAATCAGGTGGGGTTTCATTGCTATATAATGAAAAATATGCAAATAACCCTATGTATAATCACTG
>CAJUJC010000020.1 GCA_910586805.1 uncultured Erysipelotrichales bacterium
ATGTTATTCGACACTATGATGTCACAGGAAAAGATTGTCCTAGATATTTTGTAACATACCCTCAAAAATGGGAAGAATTTCGTGATTCTTTAATTTAATCATGGATGGACTCTTAAAAGTTCATCCATTTCTTTTTGTCCTGCTTCTTTTTGTAGGTATGAATATCTAAACAAACAATATCCAGTATATCCATGATCATGTAAAATTTGAATTTGTTTAGAAATATTATCAGAGGACATAGACCAACCTAAATCATTATCCAAATCTTTTCCTGCATGGTATAATGCTAAGCCTGCATACAACTTAACCTTTGAATGTCTTTCTAACTTTGCATATAATTTTGAGCGATCACTAAACATTGTTGTTTGTCCATCTTTTCCATACTGATCACTCCAATAAATTTGAGGCATAATATAATCAACATAGCCATCTTCCTTTAACCATGTTTCAACATCTGCACCCTCATTCATACAATTTTCATAGTTACCTTGAGGACTTATTCCAAAAGTAACATCTTTTTTTATATTTTTAATAGAATAATATACATCCTGTATTAATATATTCACATAGTCCAATCTTTCTTCTTTTGTTGTATTCTTATGTGTTCCATTGACATAAAAATAATCATCAAAATGAATACCATCAACATCATAATTCTTAACAATCTCCCTCACTCCATCAACAACATAATCTCTAACCTGTTGACTTGCAGGATTAAAAATATAACCATATTCATTATATTGAATCGTTAAGTTTTTATCCTTTAACCACGATGCTTTTGATGTTTTCATAAATTGTTGATAAGTTTGCTCATTTAAGCATATACGATATGGATTTAGCCATGCCTCTATCATTATATCCTGTTTATGAGCTAAATCTATCATCTCTTTTAAAGGATCAAAATCCAATGATGAACGATGTGTTATCACTTGTGATACTGGAAACAACTTTGAATCGTATAAAGCATCCGCAAAAGGTCTGACTTGTACAATGACTGTATTGATTTGATACTTTGAAATTGTTTCTATAACATGATTAAAATCCTTTTGAAACTCTTCTTTTGAATGATAAGATAAACTTGATAAATCTTCATACGATAACCAAACTGCTCTTTTATCAAAAGATTTTATAGAAACAGGAGGTTTAGGAAATAGAAAATAAACAAGTATAGACAATGCCAACAATACCACAATCACAACAAGATTGTGATTATTCTTTTTCTTTCCTCTCAAATCAAATCATCCCTTGTTGTAATCTTCTTATTCTCGTAATCTCCCACAACAACAAAAACATCTTCATCACTAAACAACTCAACCATTTGCGCATCATCTGTTGCTTGCACTTGTAATTCAATCCCTTTTTGATAAGCACTAACAATCAACTCTCTTGAAAAAGCCTGTGGGGTTTGAGCTTGCATTAAAGTCTCTCTTCTCAAAGTTTTTACAATTTTACCATCACTTACTTCCTTGATAGTATCTTTACATGGAACCATTAATAAACATGCATTATGCTCTTTCAAACACTCCAACAATAAATCAATATATTCATTTTTGACATAAGGTCTAGCACCATCATGAATCAACACATAATCACACTTTACCTTTTGTATACCTGCATAAACACTATCTTGACGTTCCTTACCCCCATATACAAATTCAATACGTTCATCTTTCATTAATGATTTAAACTGACTTTCCTCATGAGGTTGTACCACAACAATCACTTGTCTACACCTTTCATCACTCAAAAAACAATCCATAGTCATTTCATAAACAGTTTTCCCATTTATTTGAAACAACATCTTATTATACTCCAAACCTGTTCTTGTTCCTCTTCCTGCACATAATACAATAACACTATACATTATTTAACTCCCTTCAATATAATATATCTATAATATACATAATTTATAAATCCACAAATCAATAATGGAATTAAAAATGCAAACAACATACTATATATTAAACTCACATTCAATAAGCCAGTCATATATAATAAACCAAAAATATTCATCATATACAATAAACAAACAGATATAATAAATCCATAAACAATAACAATTTCTTTTCTCATAATTACCTTTTGTAATTTTAATGTATATCCAATATAAAATATAGATTTAAAAACACGAATTCTTGTAACCAATTCAGTTGAAAACCTAAACATAATAGATAATGATAATAAAATATTAATCAAAACAAATGATAGCATAGATAGTAATACTTCCAAAGGACGATCAATACATGAAAGTAAAATTGCTAACAATAATACTGTACTTACTACAAGTAAAACAATATTCTTTTTCATTAAAAGAATGTCATTTCTTACAAAACCATATGTTATTAATTGTACAGGTTTATGCACAATTCTTTCTTTCACTAAATAATCAAGACATGGAATGACATAACAACCAATACACAAATAAAAACCAATCATTCCAATCATTGAAAACAACATCATACTCTTAAAATCATGCCTATTAAAATACATAAGAAAAAGAGGTCCTATAAACATAATTGCTGCAATTATTTTCTTTAAATTCAATAATTTCTTAACATTAATTTGAAACTCAACAGGAAAACCTAACAACTGTTTATCAATTGTCTTTTCATCATCGATTAAACTCTTAATCGAACTACGAAAAGCATAACCTAAATTCAAAATTGTACACCATACAAGGACAACAAAAATGATAATCAAAGTGGATGTGGCAGCAGAAGTTTGTATACTAATCACAATGTCACTTTGTAAATAAACATCCAAAACATAATTAACAACAGGAAAAAATGTCACTGCCAATGCAATCCCAAAAGGAATTGCTAACAGGAACAAACAAATTGTTTGTATCAATAGAAATAAAGCAATTTGAATAAATGTTCCTCCACAAACCAAATAGACAGCTAAATCTTTTGACTTCTTCTTCACATAAAAATCATTTGCAAAATATATAACAATCATACATATTGTAATCACTAATATTGTTACAAATGTTGATATATCATTTTTCGCATCAATAAAACATACACCTTGTCCATAAGACACATGAAAAAATAAAAACATAAACATAGAAGTTAAAACAAATGTCAACCAAAAAAACATGGCTCTTGAAAAATCGTCTTTTATAGAACGAATTGCTGCTTTTATCATAAGTGTTTCAACAAAATTCTAGACTCAGCAGAGTTTATTTCTACAATACGTAAGAAATACTCTTCTTGAGATAGTTCACCTTTCAATAATTCTTCTTCAATATTTCCATCTTTAATATATACAAGTCTTGATGAATACGAAGCAATCATAGGATCGTGAGATACCATGATAATTGTAACATTTTGTTCTTTGTTTAATTGTTTTAATATTTCTAGTAATTCTTGAGAGTGGACACTGTCTAAATTTCCTGTTGGTTCATCAGCAATAATAATCTTTGGCTGATTAACTAATGCCCTACAAATAGCAGCTCTTTGCTTTTGACCACCTGAACATTCATATGGATACTTATCCAATAGTGATTCTATGTTCATTTTTTTAGCTACTTCATTTATCCTTACTTTTATTTCCTGTTTATCAAGTTTGGCAAGTGATAAAGGCATAGCTATATTTTCATATAAAGTATGTGTTTCTAATAAGTTAAAGTCCTGAAAAATAAATCCTAAATTTTGGTAACGAAATCTCCCAATTTCATTAGAACTCATCGTTTTAATTTCGACTCCATTAATATAAACAAGTCCTTTTGTAGGCATATCAATAGTAGAAATATTATTAATAAAAGTTGATTTTCCACTACCACTAGGACCCATAACACAAACAAATTCTCCTTCTTTTACCTGAAAATTAATATCATGTAAAGCTTCAAATTCATTCTTTGAAAGTAACCCATATACTTTCTTTAATTTCTTTGCTTCTAAAATATATTGACACATGGCACAAACACCTCTTTCGACAAATAATTATACCATATCCCATTAAGAAAAGACATCTTTAAAAGATGCCTAACTATGAGAAACAATGTATTTTTTCATCTTTGTAAGAAGTGGTCGTGCTCCTAAAGACATATCGTAATCTTTTAAAATATCATCAATCATTGATGAAGATAGTGATATTGGTGAATTTTTTAATAAAATATTTTGATAATCATGATAAGTTAATTGTTGATATGAAATCGTCTCATCTATTCTATTTAAAAATTCTTCACTGAAAAATTCTTTTAAAGCATCTTTAGAAACCATTTGTTTTTTAAATCCTACACTTGAAGAATTTTGATGAATGACATTAGATGTCATAATAATTATTGTATCTTTAAATGATATCATATGTTGATGATTATCTTTCATATAGCCTTCATCAAAAACTTGTAAAAATAAGTGCATAACTTGAGGGTGTGCTTTTTCTATCTCATCTAATAAAATAATACTATATGGATGCAGTATAATGTCCCTCAGTAATGATGATTGATCTTCATATCCTACATATCCTGGTGAAGACCCTACAATTTTATTCACACTTGTACTATCACTATATTCACTCATATCAACTTTGATAAAGTGTCTATCCATAATTTCTGCAAGTTCTTTTGCTGTTTCTGTTTTACCAACTCCACTACTTCCTAGCAATAAATAAATACCTTGAGGTTTGTGTGGGTGAGGATATGTTGCAAGAGAATTTATAGAAGAAATAAGTTGATGAATTGCTTTTTCTTGTCCATATATTTTTTCTTTTAACTTATCTTTTACATTTTGGTAATCCATTGTTTTATGAATAATTGAACCTGTCATTTCTTCAATGACTTTTTCAATATGTGATGTTTTCATTTTCTTTTCGTTTAAGAAACTTGTTTTTACACATGATAAATCTAATACATCTATTGCTTTATCAGGAAATACTCTTTGAGGTAAATATTGTTGACATAATTGTATGATTGTTTCTATATTTTCTTGGCTAACTTGTATACCATGATAGTCTTCATATTGTTCTTTTAACCCCAATAAAATATCTTTTGTTTCTTGAATCGTATTTTCATTCAGTTTAATAATTGCAAATCTTCTATTCATTGCTTGATCTTTTTCAAAATATTTATAATATTCCTCTATCGTTGTTGCCCCTATAATTGTTAAGTCTTTTCTAGCAAGATATGGTTTTAAAATATTTGAAGCATCAATTGCACCTTCTGCTCCACCTGCACCAATTAAATTATGAATTTCATCTATAAATAAAATAGCATCTTTTGCTTGAATAACTTTTTGTATAATTTTCTTGAGTTTATCTTCAAACTCTCCACGATACTTTGTTCCTGCAACAAGACTCGATAAACTGAGTTCAAATATGACTTTGTTTTTTAATTGTTGAGGGACATTCTTTTCATTTATTTTTATCGCAAGTTTTTCTATTAATGCTGTTTTTCCAACACCAGCTTTTCCTATCAATAATGCATTATTTTTTTCTTTTTTACACAGTGTTTGAAGTAATTGTGTTAATTCTCTATCTCTTCCAATCATAATTCTATCTTGTTTTTTGACTAACTGATTATAATTACTTAATTCATGAATTTGATTCAACTCTTGAATATATGAAGATTCTTCTTTTAATTCTTCCTGTATTTTTTTAAATGGAATATGATATTTGTTTAAAAGTTCTATTGCTACACATTCCTTTTGTTTAAGTAATGCTAAACAAACCATATCTAAAGAAACTTTACTTTCTTTATTATTTTCACTCATGCTCATAGCATCGTCTAATATCTTCTTAACAACATCACTATACTCCATATAAAAAGGTTGAATATCTTTTTCACCAAACAACCTGATAACATCATTATATATCATTTCATCGTCAACATGATATTTTTTCATAATCTTTGAAAAAGGACAATCTTTCATCTTTAATAATGATAACAATAAATGTTCACTACCTACATTACTATGTCCTAAATCAAAGGCAATACTTTCTGCAATGACAATTGCTTTTTGTGCTTTCTCATGAAATTGTGTAAGCATACTACACCTCTTTTCCTTTCTATACATATGTTATCCGTTAGAAATTATTAACCTTTTTTCTTCTCTTTAATCAAAGTATTCATTGCCAATATAAGGAAAGAGAAAAGCTGACATATTTCGTATCAGCTTCTTTATAAATTTTCTTACAAAACTTTAAAACAAATAAAAAAAGTAAGAATTTTTTACTCTTACTTCTGTTTAATATTTTCTTTTAATCTACCAAATACAACATAACGATCATCTGAACCTGCATCATAACATGTACTTAACATAATAAGTGGAGCTGCTTCATCACTAATTTCCTTACATTGTCTTGCTTTGGATGTTATCTCTTTTACATAAGTCTTATAATCAATACCTTTTCGATATAAATGACTTGAAGCATCTACAACTCTAGCACTAAATACCTCATATATATTAACACTTTGATTAGGTAAAAAGATATAAACAAGTGATTTTTCTTCAAAAAATTTCTTCTCCATATAATATCTTAAATTATGAAAACGAGATCCATTTTTCATATTATGACCATAAATAATTGTATTATCATCACTAAAATCTATATTGTTAATTTCATCTATAAAAACTTGTCCAGCTGAATTAGAACGGTGATCAATACCAGTCCTTAAATATGTATTATTGTTTTCACCTTTGAAAATAGGCTCATCAATATTTGTATCAGGAATATATAACCATCCAATCACATCTTTATTTTTCTTTTGAAGTTCTTTAAAATCAACAACTCTTTCTTCAGGCTTTTCTTTAGAATCTTTTACATATGTTTCAACCAACTCAGCTGATTGTTTTTCAATATTCTTATAATTCAAATAAATATCAAGAAGCTGATATGCTGAATAACAAAATACACAAACACATATAAATAGTAATATTTTTCTTACTAACTCTTTCATTACACATTAAACTTGAAGAACATGATGTCGCCATCTTGTCCTACATATTGCTTTCCTTCCTGACGAATTTTACCAACTTCTTTTAAAGCCTGTTCACTACCATATTGCATTAAATCATCATAACTATATGTTTCTGCCTTAATAAATCCTCTTTGGAAATCTGTATGAATAACCCCTGCCATTTCAGGTGCTAACATCCCTCTTTTAAAAGTCCATGCTCTAACTTCATCCACACCAACTGTAAAGAAAGTATTGAGTCCTAATAGTGCATATGCTTCTTTAATTAACTTATCAAGACCACTTTCTTGAATACCTAAATCCTCTAAGAACATTGCTTTGTCTTCTTCATCTAATCCTACAAGTTCACTTTCAATCTTTGCACAAATAGGGACAACATCACAATTTTCACTCTTTGCATAGTCTTTTAATTGAACATAATAAGGATTACTATCAGGGTTTTCTAAATCTTCTTCTCCAAGATTAGCAACATAAATAAGTGGTTTCATTGTCAACAATGTATATTGTTTCACAATCTCCATTTCCTCTTTATCAAATTCTAAAGTACGTGCTGGTTTTTGTGCTTCTAGCACATCTTTTAAAACAGTCAAAACATTCATTTCAGCTTGTGATTCTTTATCACCCGATTTTGCTTTCTTTTCAATCTTACCAATTCTCTTTTCAACAGTTTCAAAATCTGCAAAAATCAATTCTAAGTTAATTGTTTCTACATCCCTAATTGGATCAACATCCCCATCAACATGAGTAATATCCTTATCTCTAAAACAACGTACAACTTCACAAATTGCATCCGTTTCTCTAATATTAGCTAAGAACTTATTACCAAGACCTTCTCCTTGACTCGCTCCTTTAACCAAACCTGCAATATCAGTAAATTCAAAAGTTGTTGCAATTGTTTTTTTTGGATTAAATATTTTTGTTAGTTCATCTAAACGATAATCTGGAACTTCTACAACACCAACATTAGGATCAATCGTTGCAAATGGATAATTTGCTGCTTCTACTTGTGCGTTCGTAATTGCATTAAATAAAGTTGATTTCCCAACATTAGGAAGTCCCACAATACCTGCTGTTAAAGCCATCTTCATCACTCCTTATATACTCCTTACATTCTATCTAAAATCTTAGAAAAAATCAATTGTCTTATTTAACGGTTTTGCTATAATAGTAACGAAAGGATGATTTTATGGAAAAATATTATCAAAAAATGCTCAAATACATTCATCATTCTCCAAAATTAAAAAAAATGATTATAGATATTTGTCATTATTTCCCATATATTCCATTCTCTATTTACCCAATCATTCTTACTTATTTGTTTATAACACATCATCCTTTGTTTATAACAACTTTATTAAAACCACTCTTTGCTTTTTTATTAGTCACAATCTTTAGAAAAGTTATCAATAGACAAAGACCTTATGAAAAAATGAATATTACACCTTTATTACAACATAAGCTTGGTGAATCTTTTCCAAGTCGTCATGCAATCAGTGCAACAATTATTGCTCTTGTATGTATAGATGTTAATATGATATTAGGTATATTCTTACTCATTATTGCATTTATGATTTGTTTAAGTCGTATACTTGCAGGAGTTCATTATATAAGTGATGTCTTTGTTTCCACAGTTATTGCAATTATTATTTATATCATTTAGGAGGAATCTCATGTTATCAAAATCATTTCAGGAAGTATACAATATCTTTAAAATGAATTTTTATAAATCTATGTGTGAAAATTCAAAAGAATTAACAATGCAAGAAGCTTTTAGCTTAGATATTATTTATATGTTAGGAAATCCTACTATTTTAGATTATGCAACATATATGGGTATTTCTCAACCTAATGCCACTTATAAAATAAATCAAATGATTGATAAAGGTTATCTTGTTAAAGAAGTATGTAAAAATGATAAACGTGCTTTTCGTTTACAGGTTACACAAAAATTTATAGATTGTTATAGAGATAATGATCGTTTTATTAAAAAAACTCTTGATGATATTGAACAACGTTTTGATGAAAAAGAAGTTGAATTATTAAATAAAATGTTGGAAGATATAAAAAAACAAATGTTGTAAGTCCTTAGGGGCTTTTTATTTTAATTAAAATTTTTTAATCATTATATTGACAAACGAAACATAAAGTTATATTATACTTAAAATGTTTTAAGTAAAACATAAATAAAGGAGAATATTATGATTAAAATGATTACTGACTCTACATCTGATATAGATATAGAACTTGGAAAGAAATTAAATGTTGAAATTGTCCCATTAAAAGTGATTTTTAAGGATAAAGAATATAAAGATCGTATTGATTTACAACCTGAACAATTTTATAACTTACTAACATCTTCTGATATTTTACCAACAACGTCCCAACCATCACCTCAGGATTTCTTAGATCTTTATGAAGAAGCAAAAGAAAATCAAGATAGTATCATTGTTTTGACATTATCAAGTGTATTAAGTGGAACTTATCAAAGTGCATGTATTGCAAAAGATTTAGTTGAATACGATGATATTTATATTATTGATAGTTTAAATGCCACTCAAGGATTAAGATTAATTGTAGATAAGGCTGTGAGATTAAGAGATGAAGGTTTATCAGCTAAAGAAATTGTTGAGCAAATAGAAGAATATAAAAAAAGGGTCCATATTTATGCATATGTTGATACTTTAGAATATTTTTATAAAGGTGGTAGACTTTCTAAAACAAGTGCTACTGTTGGAACAATGTTAAAGTTAAAGCCTATTGTTGGTTTACAAGATGGTAAGTTAGATGTTTTTGAAAAAGCAAGAGGCAATCAAAAAGCAACTGCAAAACTGATTGATATTATAAAAGAACATGGGGATATTGATTTGAATGAACCTGTATCAATTGGTTATACTGGTGATAATCAAGGACTTGAAAAATTCGAAAATATATTAAAAGAAGAACTAGGATTTCATAATGTATTATATGGATTTGTAGGTCCTGTTATTGGAACACATGCTGGTCCTGGAGCACGTTTAATTGCTTATACATCAAAAAAATAAAGTTATCTTTTTGCAAACTATAATCAAAAATCACATTATTATATATAAAAGTGTGATTTTTATCACATTATTATTAAAAATAGTGTGATTTTTTTATTTTTTGTATATAATAGTTATAGGAGGTTGTATTTATGGAAAGACAAATGATGGATAAACTAATTAAATGGAAGTGCTCAAAATATCGTAAACCGCTTATCATAAAAGGAGTAAGACAAGTTGGGAAAACTTGGATTTTAAAAGAATTTGGTAAGCTATATTACCAATATGTTGCATATATTAACTTTGATGAAAATATAGAATATAGACAATTTTTTCAAATCACAAAAGATGTTCAAAGGATTATAGAAAATTTAATAATAGCAACTGGCACAAAAATTATCCCTGAAAAAACGCTTATTATTTTTGATGAAATTCAAGATTGTCCTGAGGTTATTAATTCATTAAAATATTTTTGTGAAAATGCTCCTGACTATCATATTGTATGTGCTGGTTCTCTATTAGGTATACAGCTTGCTAGACCTGCTTCTTTTCCCGTAGGTAAGGTTCAGTTTTTACAACTTAACCCATTAAGTTTTACTGAATTTTTATTAGCTAATGGAAATGATAATTTAGTTGAATATATCAATCATATCAACACTATTGAAGAAATTCCTGATGCTTTCTTTAATCAACTTGAAGAAAAATTAAAAATTTATTTTATTACAGGAGGTATGCCTGAATCAGTATATATGTGGACACATGAAAAAGATATCAATGAGGTTCAAAATATTCTATTAAATATTGTAGATGCATATCAAAGAGATTTTGCAAAACATCCTGATAAAAAAGAATTTCCAAAAATTTCTATGATTTTTAATTCTATTCCTTCACAATTAAGTAAAGAAAATAAGAAATTTTTATATAAGGTTATTAAGGAAGGCGCTAGAGCGAGAGAGTATGAGGATGCTTTACAATGGTTAGTAAATGCACATTTAGTTTACAAAATTTATCGTTGCAATCATCCTTATTTGCCAATGAGTGCTTATGATGATATTTCAGCATTTAAAATATATCTTGTTGATGTAGGATTACTTCGTCGTTTATCATTACTAGCTCCTAGTGCTTTTAGTGAGGGACATAGATTGTTTACTGAATTTAAAGGTGCTTTAACTGAAAATTTTGTTTTACAATCTTTGTCAAATATTTATGAAGTCACTCCTAGATATTGGAACCAAATTAATCCACTCCATGAAGTTGATTTTCTTATCCAAAGAGAAAATGATATTTTTCCAATAGAAGTTAAATCTAGTAATAATATTATAAGTTCTAGTTTAAAGAAATATAAAGAAAAATATCCTAAAGAAACAAAATTGAGAATTAGATATTCTTTAAAAAATTTATCTTTAGATAATGACTTATTAAATATTCCTTTATTCTTAATAGATCAAACTGAACAACTCATTGAGCTAGCATTAAAAAACATAAAATAATATTTTTAAAAGTATAATACAAAAAATGAAGATTTTTGCTTATATAACCAATATCTTCATTTCTTTTTTATATGTAAATATATTTGCATTCTTTTAGTTATCCAAATCATTTGCTCTATTTTTTAATAATATAAGTTTGGTAATATACAAATTTTATTAATTGAAATATTTCTAAAAGAATAGAATTCATATTCTCAGTATCATTATTTCCTGGCAAATGTATAAATGATGATATATTGTGAAGTTTATCTTGAATAGAATTATTTTGTGATATAACGCAAGTTTTAACCTCAAGTTCTTGAAGATGTTGAAATCGTACAAGATTCAACATAAAATAACGCCCAGTTACTGATACAACAATACTATAACTATCTTTTCTTTTTAGTGCTTCATCTAAATCATTATCTACATTTTGAATCAAAAATGGTTTTCCAAAAATAATCATATCTTCTATAAAATTTAAAGATAATGCTAATGGGAATGTTGCTCCAATAATATAAGTTCTTTGACTTTGATATATATCATCAACAACTTTCCTGATTTGAACCATAAATCTATCCTTATCAATCTCAGTTTCTCCTAATATATCTATACGCTTTAATATATCATCAATAGAAAAATCCTGATACCTTTCAGCAATTTGATTTTCTCTTACATGAATAGTAGATATTAAATATTGTTTAAAAACATTAAAATCCTTGTATTCCAATCCTTGACAAAACTTTTTAACAGTTGAAAGACTGGTATGGCAATTTTGTGCAAACTCACTAACAGTCATATTCTTAATGTCATAAATATGAGTTAAAATATAGTAACTTATATCATAATAAATATCTCTATGATATGTATTATAAATATAAGGTAATAATTTAGCTATAACAGTATTCATATTATTAATCCTCCATCAACATATAAAGAATAAAAACGATATAATCATAACAACTTTTATAATATTCATATTCGTTATCCTGATAAAGCTTGATTGCTTTTATATCTAAAAAATCTTGTTCTCCATCACCAATAAAATACTTTTTCCCTTTAGCTGTTCTAATATGAGTTATACCTCCTATAGACGTTTCAGTTTCCTCTAAAAAAATTTTAATATTATAAGAAGGATCTACAATAATTATAGTATCTTCATTATTCATTTTATCAAAGTTCATTTCTCTTTGTTCGATACTCCAAGTTTTACATTCAATAACATTAATTCCTTGAATAAATAGATACTTAATCAACTGATTGAACAAACTACAATATTTAGGAGAGCCATACAAAATGACTCTTTGAGACTGTTTTAAATCCTTAACTAAATCAATAAGCTTGTCTTGAATCTCAGGATTTATATTTATCTTTCTTCTATTTATAAAAGTATAATCAAACTGATTGATAACTTTTCTTACATCTAAATACAATAAATCAATAAATGATGAAAAAGTTTCATAACCATTACTTTTACAAAAGCGTGTAATAGATGAACTAGAAATATGCGTTTGTTTAGCAACTTCATTTAATTTTAAACGATTTAATTTTTTTAAGTGTAATAAAAAATATTCCGATAATATGTACTGTGTCGTTTCACTTGTATAATGATTATGTAAATCTATTAAATGATCAATAATATACATTCTTATCACCTCTTAATGAAACAATTATATCACAAAATAATTCATAGTGTAAAAAAAGTAGAGAATCTCTCTACTTTCATTTTCTATCAAATTTTTGTTTTGATTTCAATACTCCTAAACCACAAATACTCATCAATGTTAAAGTCATCCACATATTTATCATTGAATAATCTCCAGTTTTTGTTGGAGTTGTTGGTTGATTTGAAGTATTCATATCATCAGTTGGAGGAACGACTGATGGTTCATTGATATCAATGTCTTCTTCAGGTTTCATATCATTTCTAAAGTTAACTGACAATACATTTAACTCTTCAGCATCACTTAAGCCTCTAGACATCATTTCTTTTAATCTTTCTTGACTAACAACTTTTCCATTTTCTACAATTGTTAATCCTCCTGCCCAAGTACTATCCTTTTCATATTGTTTCATTGCATACTCAACTGCTACTTTCATCCATGATGCAAAATCAGGAGTATTCAAGTATGGAGTATGACCTCCTATGAAATGCTTAATTCCGTTATCTTTTACAAACTCTTCACATTTCTTTGCTCCTTCTAACCATGCTTTAGCTGAAGACATTGAAATATTTGTTCCACCTAAGTGTATTTGTGCACCTAAAGTATCTCCAATATGAATAATTTTATTATCCAAGTCAGCCAATTGTCCACCACCTGGTGTATGTTCATCAGGAATTTCAATGAATTGGAAATGAGTTCCAGCTACTTCAAATGTTTCCATATCCTTAACATAAATTGGTTCCCCAAATAATGTAACTAAATCTTTACCTACTAAATCTTTTGTCACTGCATCTTTATCTCTTAATATTGAATGTGGCTCATTTTCAGGCCAAATAAGTGTTGTGATATCTCTTAAATATTCATCTTGATATATCACAGCTAAGTTATTAACATGATCTCCATGATTATGAGTTAAGAATATTTTTAAGCTTTCACAATCATCACCAATAATATCTTTAATCACTTTATTTAATACATGTGCACCATAGAAATCAACATCTACCATCAATGCTTCTTTCTTATCCTTACTTACATAAATCATTGGATTTTCTAAATCTGTACCATTTAATTGATAAAGAGTTCCTTTATCATTTTCAAACATTTTAATTACAAAGAATTGACCATATTTCATTGTAAGTTCATGTTGTTTTTCAAAAGCTTCTTTTTCATCATATCCCATAACAATTCCAGTTATAGAATCATGAGCCCCCAAATCATATCCCCAATATCCATGAGAATCAATATGGAATTTAAATGAAACATGACCTTCTTGACTTGTTGCAATAACATCAGTACCATTTTTTGAATTTTTGTCATAGACTAAGTTTATTTTTGTATCAAAATCATTAATTTGATCTAACAATCCTAATAATTCTTCAATATATGATTTATCTAATTTATTACCTAAACTATCTACCACAACATATCCATTATTAGCATCTAATAATTGTTTCACTTGTTTAATATTTGTATAGAAGTTAAGCATATTGTAATAACTTCTGCCTGCTGGATCTTTTCCATTTAAATAATTAGAAGCTAAATAGGCATCCTTAATTTGAAAATCAACTGTCAATGTTTTTGCTCTTGAATTTTTAATCGCTTCTAAATCTTGTGTGTCTAATTTTGATTTTAAAACTTCACTAACTCTTTGATCTACCTTATTTCCATTTTCATCATATTTAGGAATAATAATCTCATTCACCGCTTTATCATAATCAGCCTTTGCTAAATCATTTGCAAAATTAACTGATAATACATTCAATTCTTCAGCATCACTTAATCCTTTAGACATCATTTCTTTGAATCTTTCTTGACTAACAACTTTTCCATTTTCTACAATTGTTAATCCTCCTGCCCAAGCACTATCTTTTTCATATTGTTCCATTGCATACTCAACTGCGACTCTCATCCATGATGCAAAGTCAGGAGTGTTTAAGTATGGAGTATGACCACCTATGAAATGTTTAATTCCGTTATCTTTTACAAATTTTTCACATTTCTTTGCTCCATCTAGCCATGCTTTTGCTGATGACATTGAAATATTTGTTCCTCCTAAGTGTATTTGAGCACCTAAAGTATCACCAATATGAATAATCTTATTATCCAAGTCAGCTAATTGCCCTCCACCTGGTGTATGTTCATCAGGAATTTCAATAAATTGGAAATGAGTTCCTGCTACTTCAAATGTTTCCATATCTTTGATATATGTCACTTTTTTAAATAACTTTGTTGATTCTACAACACTTTCATTTTCTGGCCAAATAATTTCAGTAATATTTTGTAAATACTTATCTTTTGCTATAACTGGTAAATTATTAACATGATCAGGATGATTATGAGTTATAAAAATCTTTAAACTCTCACAATCATCACCAATAACACTTTTAATAATATCATTTAATACATGTGTACCATAGAAATCAACATCAATCATCAATGCTTCTTTCTTATCCTTACTTACATAAATCATTGGATTTTCTAAATCAGTGCCATTTAATTGATAAAGAGTACCCTTATCATTTTCCAACATTTTAATGACAAAGAAATTTGCATACTTTGTATTATGTTCACGTTGTGTAGCTTTTCCTTCTTGAGACATTTCATCATCAACTAATCCCATGACAACACCTGTAATAGAATCCTTAGGACCTAATTCATAGCCCCAATATCCATGAGAGTCAATGTGGAATGTAAATTCAACACTTCCATCATCAGTAGTAGCCTTAACATCAGTTCCAGTACTACGACTATCATCATAAACAAGATTTGTTGTTGGATCAAATTTATTTATTCTTTCAAGTAAATCTAATAATTCATCAATTTGACTTACAGTCAACTGGTCTCCATTTTTATCAATAACTTTATATTCAGATTTCCCATCTAATAATTGTCTAACTTGTAATACATTCGTATAAAAGTTAAGCATATTGTAATAACTTGTACCTGCTTTTACTGGAGCACCATTCATATAATTTGATGCTATATAAGCCCCCTGAATATCAAAATCCACTTTTAAAGTTTTGTTTACATCATCTTCTTGTGCAGTTAAATTGTCATTATTTAAACGATCTTTAATTGCATCTGAAACACTTACTCCCTTTTCTAGTTCACCATTCTCATCATATTTAGGAACATTGATTTGGTTGATTGCTTCTTCATAATCACCAGTGAGTGTTTGAGTAGCTGCTTTTACTGGATTTATTGTTATGCTAGCACATACCATCAATGTTGCCATCAATGCTTTGAATACTTTATTCATACTCTTCATCCTTATTTCCCTCGCTTTCTATACTTCAAGTATAAAACGATAGAATAGCATTCACAATGTAAACGGTTTCCATTTGTTGCTTGTTTTGAACGATTATATAAATATATCTTTTTATTTTATTTCTTGAATGTTTTTTTCTTTTAAGACAAATTTTATTTATAATTAAACAAAAATAAATTTTATATCTTATAAAATATGACATATTTAAAAAGAAAATGAAGATTTTTGTTTATACAACAAGCATCTTCATTTCTTTTTTTATCATATAAATAGTCGTTATAAATGCAATAATATCTGCAATAAGTACAGCAATAAATACACCATACAATCCAAATATTGTTGATAATATCAAAATCAAAGGTATCAACAATAAACATTGTCTTAATAAATTTAAAAAACTTGAATGTTTCACCATACCAATAGCTTGAAAAAAATTAGCACACATCATTTGACATCCTATAATAGGCAAAAATATAAACCAAATACGCAAGGCTTGACTACCAAGTTCAACAATTTCTTTTTCATCATTAAACATAGAAATAATCATTGTAGGAAATAACTGAATAACTAAAAACCCCAAAAATGACAAGATTGTTGATCCTATAATTGTATATTTTAAAGTTTCTTTTACTCGATCAAAACGTTTTGCTCCAAAATTATAACTAATTAATGGTTGTTGCCCTTGAGTCATACCAGTTAAAGGCATTAGCATTAATGTTTGAACACTTGTAATAATTCCAACAGTAGATATTGCAATATCTCCGCCATAAGTTCCTAACATACTATTAATAACAATATTTAATAAACTCATAGACATCTGCATCAAAAAAGCAGGAATACCTGTTTTGATAACTGACAAAGCATATTTTGTCTTTAAAATCATATGCTCAATTTGACATGGTATCAAACTTCTTTTACTGAACAAGAAAGTAAGTTGCCATACCATACTTAAAAACTGTCCACCAATAGTCGCAAATGCTGCACCTTGTATTCCCATATGGAACAAAACAATAAAAATATAATCAAATAATATATTAAATCCTGCTCCTAATATTTGTGCCACCATTGCATTTTTTGCATTCCCTTGAGCCCTTGAAAGATTATTCCCACACATGGCAACGCATTGAAAAACAGCACCATATAAAATAATACTTAAATATGTGCGTGCATAGGGAAGAACTTGCGCACTTGCACCTAATATCCTTAAAATAGGATTCATAAAAACATTTCCAAAAATCATAAAGATCAAACCAAACAAGATGGTAATCATCAAACTATTTCCCTGGTAATATTTAGCCTTCTCTTCTTCCTTTGCACCTAATGCAATAGTAAAACGTGTCGCTCCACCTACTCCAGCCATCAAACTTAAAGCCATTAAAATTAAGGTCACTGGAAAACTAATTGTAATCCCTGCAAGCCCCAATGAACCTAAACCTGGTGTATTTCCAATAAACATTCTATCAACAATATTATAAACAGCATTAACAAACATACCTATCATTGCAGGTATTGATAATTCTACTAATAAAGGCAATATCTTTCCATTCTCCATTTTTACTTTATCCATACTCAATCACCACCATTAATATATTATCATTGTCATTTCTTGTCAAGAAAACAAAAAAGTGAATCCTAAGATTCACCTTTTATCATTTCAAGCCATAAGAATAGAAATTGTTCCATTTCCTCTTATATATCTTCTATAAAATGATTCTCATATATATTCCAATACTTATCATACACAAAATCATCATCAACATGAAAATTATATTGATACATTCTAAAAGTAACTAGAAAATTTTTAGGTTGCCATAACTCCTCATAAGAATACTTATATGTCATTCCTATTTTTTTCATAACATCCCCACTATGAGGATTATTAATATCATGAGTAGCAGTGATATAAGGAATACCCTTATTTTTTAATGCTTCAATAACTCCTAAAGCCGCTTCACTCACAATACCTTGATGCCAATAATCCTTTTTTAACCCATAACCAAAATCATGGCTCTCATCTCCACTTACCTCAACATATCCAATACAAATATTATCATCTTTAAAACATATTGCATAATGTATACCATTATCTTCTTGATAACCCTTTATTATATCTTTTGCTTCTTCTATATTCTTCAACGGAAACATAGGTAAAAATTTGTTGACATCTTTATCGCTTAATATTTCAAACAATGTATAAGCATCATTTTCATTAAACTCTCTTAATATTAATCTTTTTGTTTCTATCATAACTGTAATTCCTTTTTATAATTGTAGCCCATGCTTATGTCTTTTACAAATCTTTTATATACCACCTATCACAAGCATAGTGAGGCCCTTCAATAAGTGATTTATCCAATAAACGAAATCCATGTTTAACATAAAACTTATTTGCAGCAATCATATTTTCAAAAGTCTCTAAATAACACTGTTTATAATGTTTTTTAGCAAACTCCAAAGATAACTCAAGTAATTGTTTAGCAATACCACTTCCACGTATATCTTTATACATATACATTTTTTGAAGTTCACAAACAGAATCAACCCCTTGCACTGGACCAATTCCACAACCAGCAACAATATATCCATCTTTTTCCACAACCAAATATTGCATATTTTCAGGTTGATAGACCTGATAAAATTGTCCTAAATAAGGGGCTTCCCAAGCACATCCAGATTTGTTTGCTCCAAATTCCAATAAACAAGTTCTAATTAACTGCTCAACTTCCTGATTATCTTTTTCTTGAATAAGTCTAATCAACATGGGGAATAACCTTTTTTAATCTTTTCTCAAAATCACGACGTGAAAACATAACAATAGCTCCACACCCTAAGCATTTGATTTTAATATCAGCACCCATTCTAATAATTTTCCATTGATTAGATTTTTTACAAGGGTGTTGCTTTTTCATTTCCACAATATCATTCAAATTATATTCCATAACTATCCCTCTCTTTTTAAATAAGCATCTAAAGTATTTTCCATTAACATAGCAATTGTCATTGGTCCAACTCCACCTGGTACTGGTGTGATATATGAAACAATATCTTTCACATCTTCATAATCAACATCTCCACACAACTTATTATTTTCATCTCTATTGATTCCAACATCTAAAATAACAGCCCCCTCTTTGACATAATCTCTATTAAAAAATTTTGCTTTTCCAATAGCAGCAATCAAAACATCAGCACGTTTACAAACTTGAGGCAAATCTTGTGTACGAGAATGAGCAATAGTAACAGTAGCATTTCTTTGTAGACAAAGAAGTGAAACAGGTTTTCCTACAATATTACTTCTACCCACAACAACAACTTCTTTACCTGTTAAATCATAGTTAATTTCATCTAATAAAACCATCATTCCTTTAGGCGTACATGGCACTAATCCATCTTGTCCTAATAATAACTTAGCAACATTTGATGGATGAAATCCATCAACATCTTTTGCAGGATCAATCAAATCTAAAATCTTATCTTCATGAATATGAGAAGGTAATGGTAATTGTACTAAAATACCATCCACTGTATCATCTTGATTCAATTTTTCAATGATATCAATTAACACACCTTCACTTGTACTTTCCTCTAAACGAATAACTTGAGATAACATTCCAACATATGTACAGGCTCTTTCTTTATTTCTTACATATGTTTGACTTGCCTGATTATCTCCAACTAATATAACAGTTAATTGAGGTATTCTTTTTCCCTCATTTTTTAACTGATCAACTTTCATTTTCAATTCATCTTTTCTTTTTGTAGAAATAAGTTTCCCATCTATATTCATATTATCAACTTCCTTTCTATTTACAAAAACTATTTATCTTTTTTAAATTATACCAAATAATAAAAACTTGTAAACAAAAAGAGGATGACTCCTCTTAAACTGCTGGTGTTTATTCAGCAGGTGTTTGTGTAGGATTGTTTGGAACAACAGGAACAGTTGGATCAACTGATGGAACTTCAGGTTTTGGTTTTGTTCCTCTTCTTACAACCTTATCACGTTTTCTATAATTACTATATGCTTCTTTAGTAGAAGAAATAAGTTTTCCATTCTTATCATAAACATGACGATATGATTGAGCCTTTGCTCCTGTATAGCCACTTGTTTGAACAACTGATTTTCCTACTTGTAACGTTGGATCATCAATATATTTTGTTTGGAATGGTGTTGACGAGAGTCTTTCACTTGTAATCTTCACCGTATTGCCATCAATATTTGTTCCATAAATTTTACAACTTAAACGACTATTACTATAAGACATGACAATCTTGATAGGATATTCTGTATTATTTCTAAATTTAAAATCAGGACCACCCCAAGATACAGTTGCATCTCTACCAATTGGTACATAGCTAGAAACATAACTATGATTATATCTTAAAGTAACTTCTAAATTAGAAAGTAATACCGCATTATATAATGTTGAGGAAGATTGACAAACGCCTCCCCCAACTTCAGCGACTGTTTCTCCATCTCTATATGCTCCTGCCGCACCAAATCCTTTAGCAATTGTACGCTCTCCAACAGTTCCATTAAATGAAAATTCTTCACCAGGTAATAAAATACCATTACATCTTATCCCTGCTAAACGAACATTATTCTTACGAACTGAAGACCCTGAAACATATGTTGAATAACTTCCCAATACTTCTCTAAACAGATTCTTTTCTAAATCCTCTTTAGAAATTTTTGGCTGTGTTATTTTAGCTGAAACTTCAAATGTTTCCCCCGCTTTTGCGTGAGAAAATGCCTTTTTTGCATCCTCCAAATTATATTCAATTCCTACTTTAGAGTCTACAACAGCATAATCATTCTTTTTATCTAAAGTTGCATTCTTAGGTTCTTGACATAATTCTTTATGAAGTTTCTCCATTTCTCCATCTTCTAGTTTATTATCTACCAAATCACATTCAATTTCTTTTTTAAAATCATAATCATTTAAAATTTGTTTAATTTGTTTGACTGTATTTTCTTTAGTTGCCTTTTTTCCATCAGTACCTTTTGTAAAAACAACTTTATCACCAACAACTTCATATTTTGTACTTATAGATGTATCACATTCTAAAATTTTACTTTTTTCGATACTATCTATCAGTACATCTTCATCTATGATTGTTATAGGTGCAGTAAAATCATCATGTATAAAATAACGAATCCCTCTTGTGATAAATGAACTTTTTACTGTTTTGGCAACCTCATCTACTGCTGCTTTAGCATCAAAGGAAACATTATTTTTTAAATCAATTTGATAAGTTTTATCATTAGCTTTCATTGTTATGACAAAATCATTTGTATCTTTCTCAAATTGTTCATTCAAAGCATCAATCGCTTCTTTCTTAGTCATATTTCCAACTTCAATACCATTAATTGTCGTATTAGAAATAAAATCATTATTTCCTAAAACAAAACACAAAACAAGATAAGCAACAAATACAACGCCTACAACACCTATAGGAATAAGCATCTTTCTATACTTAGATTTAAGTCTCAATTTTGTCATGTTCATCACCCCACATTTACCCTTATTCATCATATACCACTTCATCATTTCTTGCAAGTAAAACGAAGAAAAAAACAACAAAACAACTCTTATACACGCGTTAATAAATACTCTTTAATAATTATCATCTTTTAAATAACTTTTCTTATTTAAGATTTCACAAAACTAATTATTCATCCCATTAAAATCTAAGTTTTCAAAATATATTTGATACCACAAAATAAAAATATATATAACCCATATTTTCTTATAATTATCTTTTTTCCCAATATAGTGTTCATTAAATAAATGTTTTAAATACTCAGTATCAAAAAATTGGTGAGCAACTTGACTATCAAATGCCATCAAAATATCCTGACTTATATTTTTAGATTTTATCCATTCTCTTAATGGAACTGGGAAACCTAGCTTCTTTTTATTATAATTTGTACACTTTACATCATCTTCATAAGCTTTTCTTAATAGTATCTTTGTTTGTTTACGACTAACCTTTTGATTCATTGTTAATTTTCTTGCAATATTATATACTTCAATATCACTGTATGGAACTCTACATTCAAGAGAGTTTGCCATACTCATACGATCTCCTTTTAAGAATATATCTTTTTCTAACCATAATTGAATATCTATTATTTGTTTTTTATTTAATTCATTATTTTTTTCAAATCCTTTCAATAAATATTGAGCTATATCTTTATTTGTTATTTCACTATGAATAGTACAAAATTCTTTTAATTCTTCATCATTAAATACAGAATTCACCCCAATATATCCATCTTCAGCTTTCATTCCATGCCTTATTAAAAAATTTCTCCCTTTCATATGAGGTACTATTTTTGCAATTTTACCTATCATATAACGTAAATAAAATGGCAAATAATCATACATATGTATCTTATAAGAATTATAACCTCCAAAAAATTCATCTGCACCTTCACCAGATAAAACAACTTTAACATCTTGACTTGCTAATTTTGCTAAATGATAGAGTGAAACCGCTGAAGGATCTCCTAGTGGCTCGTCTAAATGATAAATAACTTTTTCTACTGACTTAAAATATTCATCTTTACTAATAATGTGATGATAATTATTAATATGAAGTTGATCACAAAATTTTTGAGCATAATGAATTTCATCATAAGCTTCTTCTTCATATCCCACAGTATATGTATGATTAACCTTCGATAAAGCAACAAGATAAGATGAGTCTATTCCACTGCTTAAAAATGAGCCAACTTCCACATCACTTAATAAATGATGTTTAACTGAATCCTTTACAACCTCTTGTATTTGTTTTTGTGTTACCTCTTCATTTGAAAAATTTAATTGAAAATATCGCTGAATGGTTAAATGATTATTTTGATAAATGAAATAATGTCCTGCTGGTAATTTCTCTATTCCTTTAAATAATGTCTTATTGAAAGGAACATAATTGTATTTTAAATATAGTGGCAATAATTCTTCATCTAATTCTTTATGATAATCAGGATGCTCTAATATAGCTTTTGCCTCACTAGCAAATATAAAACCATGTTGTGCACAATAATAAAATGGTTTAATTCCAAAATGATCCCTTGCCCCAAACAACAAATTCTTTTCAATATCATATATGACAAAACTAAACATACCTCTTAACATTTTTACAAAATCATACCCATACTCTTCATATCCATGTATTAATACTTCACTATCACATTTTGTATAAAATTTATATCCTTTACTAATGAGTTCTTCTCTTAATGTTATATAATTATAAATTTCTCCATTATAAACTAATGCAATAGTTTTAATATCATTGAACATGGGCTGACTTCCATGCTCTTTGTCAATAATAGATAGTCGGCAATGCCCTAAATATCCATTCCCATCAGTAAATTTTCCATATCCATCAGGTCCACGATGTTTTATTTTCGTAAGCATATTTTCTAAAATAGTCTCATTTTGATATTCCGTATTCATAAATCCAACAATCCCACACATAATCAAATCCTCCCTTTTTAATAATTATAGATATTTATTAGTCATTATTTTTTATTTTCCTATTAATCTATCATTATTTGTTTATTAAGAAATTCTTATCATTTCATTAATCACATACTAGGAAGATCTTTATAATTAAGAATTATATAAACTATTGAAAACAATAAAAATCGAGTAGGAGAAAATAAATAATTTGTTTATTTATTTTCGACCTCTCACA
>CAJUJC010000021.1 GCA_910586805.1 uncultured Erysipelotrichales bacterium
GACAGCTTCAACAGCTTCGTCATAATGATTGACTTCTTGATATGCTGCAGTAGGAATCTTATGTCTAGCCATAAAATCTTTAGAAAAAGCTTTACTTCCTTCTAAGGTTGCAGCAAACTTTGTAGGTCCAAAAACTTTATGCCCTTTTGATTCTAGCAAATCAGCTAATCCCATACATAATGGAACTTCAGGTCCAATGACTGTAAAATCAATATCATTATCTTCTACAAATTTTAAAATTCCTTGTAAATCTTCAACACTACCATCATGACATATTCCTATTTCAGCAATTCCAGGATTACCTGGAATCGCATGAATTTCATTAACTTTTTTACTTTTATTTAAAGCATAAGCAATCGCATGTTCACGACCACCACTACCAATGATTAAAACTTTCATTGTGTTTCTCCTTAATGTCTAAAATGTCTATATCCACTAAATACCATTGGGATATTCTTTTCATTACATAAATCAATAGAATCTTGATCTCTTACACTTCCTCCTGGTTGTACAATTGCTGTAATTCCAGCATCAGCTGCAACTTGTACACAGTCATTAAATGGGAAGAAAGCATCACTTGCTAAAACAGCTCCATTAAAATCCTTATCAGAGTTATTATGAATAGCATTTTCTAAAGCCCATACACGAGAAGTTTGTCCTCCTCCAATAGCAAGTGTCACACCATTTTTCACAATACAAATCGCATTTGATTTCACATACTTAACAACTTTCATACCAAATTCCATATCTGATAATTGAGATTGTGTAGGTTTTGCTTCTGTAACAACTTTCATTTCATCAATCATTTTTGTATTTAATTCTTGAACCAAAACTTTACCTTCAAGATATTTAATATCATATTTTGCATCTCTTGCATCTAAGTTCTTTAATTTTAAAATACGTAAATTCTTCTTTTTCTTTAAAACTTCTAAAGCATCATCATCAAAGTCTGGTGCAGCAACAATTTCTAAGAAAATCTTATGCATTTCTTCAGCAGTTGCCTTATCAATTTTATAGTTTACAGCAACGATTCCACCAAAGATCGATTGAGGATCAGCTTCATAAGCTTTCATATATGAATCATAACCAGTATTTCCAATGGCAACACCACAAGGAGTAGAATGTTTAATCGCTGCAGTAACAATGTCATCACTAAATTCTCTTACAACAGCAACAGCACCATATAAGTCATTAACATTGTTAAAAGAAATTTCTTTACCATGTAATTGTTCATAATCTAATAAAGATTTTTGAACATATGCATCTTCATATCTATGAGCAGTTTGTTGAGAATTTTCTCCATAACGTAAATGTTCAACTTTCTTAAGTGAAATATTTAATGTATCAGGGAATTCATCTTTGACTACATCTGCAAAATAACGAGAAATCATAGCATCATAAGCCCCTGTTGTACTAAATGCTTTATAGGCAAGATTTAATCTAAAATCATAATCAGTTGTATCTTCTTTAATAGCTTCTAAGACTTTATTATAATCAGATGGATCAGTGACAATCAAAACATCTTTAAAGTTTTTAGCAGCACTTCTAATCATTGAGGGACCACCAATATCAATATTTTCAATCATATCAGCCATTGGTTTTCCAGCACGTAAAGCTTTTTCAAATTCATATAAATTGACACAAACCAAATCAATAGGCTTTATTCCATGTTCTTTAATTGTTTTCACATGCTCTTCTAAATCTCTACGATATAATAAACCACCATGTACCATTGGATGTAATGTTTTCACTCTACCATCTAACATTTCAGGAAAACCAGTTACATCATCAATAGCAATACAAGACACACCATTATCTTGTAAAACTTTCATTGTTCCACCAGTAGAAACAATTTCAAAACCTAATTCAACCAATCCTTTTGCAAAATCAACAACACCATCTTTGTTTGTTACTGAAATCAAAGCTCTTTTCATTTAAATCACCTTTGCCCTTCCATTTTCAATTTTTATTTTTCCATCACAATATAACCCAACAACCTCAGGCAATATACGATGTTCTATTTCCAATACTCTTGCTTGAATATCCTCAGCATTATCTAAATCTGAAATATCACAAGCTTCCTGTTTAATAATAGGTCCTCCATCAACTTCGCTACTCACAAAATGAACAGTTGCTCCACTCACTTTAACTCCTCGTGCTAACACAGCATCATGAACATGCATACCATACATACCATTTCCACAAAATGAAGGAATAAGTGAAGGATGGATATTGATAATTTGATTTGGATAAGCATCAATAAGAGTATCAGTTAAGATTGCTAAATATCCAGCTAAAACAACCAAATCAATATCTCTTTCTTTAAGCATTGATACAATCAAATCATCATCTTTTTTCACAACAGCAGTTTCAATTCCTGCGTTTTTTGCTCTCTCTAAACCATAAGCTTTCATACGATTTGAAATAACAAGCTTAATTTGTCCATTGATTTTTCCTTGTTCACAGGCATCAATAATAGATTGTAAATCTGTTCCGCCTCCTGATACAAGAACTGCAATGTTTAACATAACTTAACTCCCTTTTCTCCTTCTTCAATATGACCTACAACATAACATGTATCTCCAGCTTCTTGAATTGCTTTCATTGCAGTATCAACATCTTGAGGATCTAAAGCAATAACCATACCAAGTCCCATATTAAATGTGTTATACATCATTGTTTCAGCTATATCTCCATTTTTCGCAATCAAATCAAAAATTGGTGGAACTTTATAACTGTCTTTTTTAATAACAGCCAATGCATGATCTGGTAACATTCTAGGAACATTTTCATAGAAACCTCCACCTGTGATATGTGAACATCCTTTCACTTTCATACCTGCATTTTTTATATTCTTTAATGCTTTTACATAAATTCTTGTTGGAGCAATCAATGCTTCTCCTAATGTTTTTCCTAATTCGTCATAATATGTATCCAATGATTCTTTTGTTATATCAAATACTTTTCTAACAAGTGAAAATCCATTACTATGCACACCACTAGAAGCAATCCCTACCAAAACATCACCAGCTTTTATTGTTGAACCATCAATAATATCTTTTTTATCAACAACACCAACTGCAAAACCAGCCAAATCATAATCATCTTCAGGCATAAGTCCTGGATGCTCAGCAGTTTCTCCACCAACCAAAGCACATTCACTTTGTTTGCATCCTTCAGCAACTCCCTTTACAATTGTTGCAATTTTTTCAGGATAATTTTTACCACAAGCAATATAATCCAAGAAGAACAATGGTTCTCCTCCACTACATGCAATATCATTAACACACATTGCAACAGCATCAATACCAATTGTATCATGTTTATCCATGACAAAAGCTAATTTAACTTTTGTTCCACAACCATCAGTTCCTGATAACAAGACTGGTTCTTCCATATTCTTAATAGCACTTAAATCAAAAGCACCAGCAAAACCACCAAGCCCTCCTAAAACCTCAGGTCTCATTGTTTCTTTCACATATTCTTTCATTAATTCAACTGATTTATATCCAGCTTCAATATCAACACCAGCTTTTTTATAATCCATTATTTATCTCCTTATTATTTTTTTCCATTCTTGCTAAAACAGCTTTATAAGTTTCAATAAGATTTCCAATATCTTGTCTAAAAACATCCTTATCATATTTTTGATTTGTATCCACATCCCATAAACGACATGAATCTGGTGAAATTTCATCAGCTAACAAGATATCTCCATCTTTTGTTTTTCCAAATTCTATCTTAAAATCAACTAATTTTAAATTCGTTGACAAGAAGAAATCTTTTAATAATTCATTGATCTTTAAAGTTGTTTCTTTAATATAAGTTAATTCTTCTCGTGTTACCAATTTTAATGCCATAGCATGATCATCATTAATCAATGGATCACCATATTCATCATTTTTATAACTCATTTCAAAGATAGGTTCATCCAAAGTCACACCTTCACTAACACCTAGTCTTTTACAAAAAGATCCTGTTGTTATATTTCTAACAATAATTTCAAGAGGGAAAATTTCTACTTTCTTCACACGAATATCTCTCTCGTTGATTTTTTCTATCATATGAGTTTTAATTCCAGCCTCTTCTAACATATCAAAGATTATGCAAGACATTGTGTTGTTTAATACACCTTTGCCAGCAAATTGTTCATGTTTTACTCCATTGCCTGCTGTTGCATCATCTTTATAATGAATAATATATTCATCTTCTTTATCTGTTAGATAAACTTGTTTGGCTTTGCCTTCGTACAATAATTCAGCCACTTTTCCTTCTCCTTTAATTACCCAAATTTTTTAATCATTTCCTCATTTGCTTTCATAGCATCTTCTTCCATTTGCTTACGATATGCCTGAAGTTTTTCTTTAATATCATCATGTTTAATTGACATCATTTGTAATGCTAAATATGCTGCATTTTTACATCCATTAATTGCAACTGTTGCAACTGGGATACCTGAAGGCATTTGTACAATTGACATCAATGCATCCATACCATCTAAAACTGTGCTTGTTAATGGAACACCAATCACAGGTAAAACTGTTTGAGAAGCGACAACACCTGGTAATGCAGCAGCCATACCTGCTGCAGTGATAATCACTTCAGTTCCATTGTTTTCTGTTTCACAAATAAATTCACTTAAGCCTTTATGAGCACGATGTGCTGATAAGCATCTCACATTAACTTCAACACCATACTCTTTTAAAATTCCTACTGCTGGTTCTACTTTAGATAAATCACTTGTAGATCCCATAATAATTGCAACTTTTTTCATACTGTCTCCTTTTTTCTTTTAGAATAATCCTACAATTTTACCATTTTCATCAATATCCATATTAATTGCAGCTGGTGCTTTTGGAAGTCCTGGCATACGCATAATATCTCCACTAATTGCCACTAAGAATCCAGCCCCAGTATTAGGAATCAAATCATTGATTGTTATGGTGAAATGACTTGGTCTTCCTAATAATGTTGGATCATCGGATAAAGAATATTGTGTTTTCGCTACACAAATTGGTAAATCTTTTAATCCTTGTGCTTCATATTTCTTTATCTTATTTAAAACTTTCTTAGTGAAAGCCACATCATCAGCTCCATAAATTTCTTTCGCAATTGTTTTGATCTTTTCAGTAATTGGTAAATTCAATTCGTAAATTGGTTTAAAATCAGCTTCCTTGGTATTTAAGACTTCTAATAATTTTTCAGCCAATTCTATTCCACCATCAGCACCTTTTGCCCAAACTTGACTAATTGCAACATCCACACCTTTACCTTTACAAATTTCATTTAATAACTGTAATTCAGCATCAGTATCAGTTGGGAAAGCATTGATAGCAACAACACTTGGTAAGTTATACTTACTAATATTTTCAATATGCTTTTCAAGATTTTCAATACCTTTTCTTAAAGCATCTAAATTTTCTTCTCCTAAATCTTTCTTCGCTACACCTCCATGCATCTTTAATGCACGAACAGTCGCAACAATCACAACAGCATCAGGTTTTAAACCAGCTTGACGACATTTGATATCTAAGAACTTTTCAGCTCCTAAATCTGCACCAAATCCTGCTTCAGTAATCGCATAATCTCCTAGTTTCATAGCTAAAGTTGTTGCCATAACAGAGTTACAACCATGAGCAATATTTGCGAAAGGACCACCATGTACAAATACTGGTGCATGATCTAAAGTTTGAACCAAGTTTGGTTTAATCGCATCTTTCAACAGTAAAGTCACTGCACCTGTTGCTTGAATATCATCAACAGTCACAGGTTCACCTGCATGATTGTAAGCAACAATCATTCTTCCTGCTCTTTTCTTTAAATCTTCTAATGAAGTTGCTAAACACAAAATAGCCATCACTTCACTTGCAACACTTATATCAAAACCATCCTCTCTAGGTACCCCATTCACTTTACCACCTAGACCAACAATAATGTGACGTAAAGCTCTATCATTTAAATCTACACATCTTTTCCATACAATTTGTCTTGTATCAATATCCAAAGGATTTCCTTGTTGAATTGAGTTATCTAACATTGCAGCAATCAAGTTATTAGCAGTTGTAATTGCATGAATATCTCCAGTAAAATGTAAATTAATATCTTCCATAGGAACAACTTGAGCATATCCTCCACCTGCTGCTCCACCTTTTACACCAAAGCATGGTCCAAGACTTGGCTCACGCATTGCAACAATAGCATTTTTACCCATTTTATTTAATGCTTGAGATAATCCAATCATTGTTGTTGTTTTTCCTTCTCCTGCTGGTGTTGGATTGATTGCAGTTACTAAGATTAATTTTCCATTTTCATTGTTTTTCATCTTTTGAATCGTTTCCAATGAAATTTTTGCTTTATACTTTCCATAAAGTTCTAAATCATCTTCATCCAAACCAACTTTTTGAGCAATTTCTCTGATTGGTTTCATTTTCGCACCTTGTGCAATTTCAACATCTGTTAACATAATATCCATCCTTTCTTCTCTAGTTTCAATAATCTTTTCGATAAGCCCTTCTTATCTTCTTTATATCATATATTCATTTGTTCTACAACGAATAAAACCATACAAAAATGAAAAAAGAGCCTACTCATCCAGACTAAAAAATTCAGCCCAGACGGTCGACTCATATCCATTATACTTCATGTGGTCAATTCCACTTCCGTCAGTTGTATAACTATATGCATAATACCATTTTTATACTTTTTTTTCAACAGCAAACCTTATATTTATTCACTTTTTAAAAAGAGATTAATACGCTCTTTAATCATTTCCCTATTTAAAATGGATGTTGGTATAATCTCATTATTCTCTAAGAGAACACCACCTTTTTTAATAGAAATAATGGTATTCATATTTACAAAATAATTTTGATGGACTTGATAAAAATCAAACCACTGTAATTCTTTCTTCATTTTATCAATATTTTCAATTTCACCATAATAATCACCTAAAGTTGTTGACATTTTCACATCACCATTTCTTGTTTCAATATAATAGATTTCTTGTGGCATAAAACTATATCTACCACTATTTGTACGAATGAAGCACTTTACTTTATCAAACTTATACAAACGAATAGCACGACGAATCTCACGTTCTAAAATAGCTTCTCGTTTATCATTTTTAAATATATATTGAAAAACTCTGATATTAAAAGCTGTTGTAATATAGTCCTCATGCTCTGTTACAAGAAAAATACAAACACGAGGATTTCTTATACGTAAACGACCTACAAGATCAATCCCACTTTCACCATTAATCTCTGTATCAATAAATGCAATATCATACCCCTTATTTAAAAGCAGTTGATCTACCTGTGCAACTGTTGTACATGTATCAATACAATAACACTTTTCATCTCCAAGATATGGTTTCACTCTTTGAATCCATTTTTCAATAAACTCTTGTTTTTCATCACAACATAATATATTCATTTTCATCATAATAACTCCCTCTCTTTCTTATTACATTTATTTTACCTGTTATTTTTTATTTTGTACTGTTGAATTTATCCACTTTTATGTCAAATTCGCCCAATTTTCGATAAATTTCATATTTATATTTCAATATTAGGTGGAAAGAGGGGGAAAACATATGAAATATTTTAAACATATTTGTAAACCATTTTTAACAAAAGAAAAAGCAATAATCGTTTTCATTATTTTCTTATTGCTTAATCTTAGTCTTTTTGTTGTATACAAAAATTCACTTTATTCTAGGGAAGGTTATAATACAGTTTATCCTAATGCTGGTATTGAGCTTTTTTACTACATTCACATTATTGGTATTAATCCTTACCACTTTATATGTATGCTTCTTTTATTACCCAATATTGTTTCATGTGATTTTTTAACAATGTATTTATCGCATACACATTATTCTATTGAACTTCGCATTTCTAAGAAGACATATTATATTCTTACTTTTCTTATCAATATTGTAATGACTTTTCTCATTGTGTTACTTTTAGAACTTGCAATACTGCTTATTATTCATTTATTTTATAGTCCTATTATCTTTAACACCACTGAATATCCTCAATATTATCATGCTATTACAAGTCTCATTTTTACTGATGAAATTAAAAATTTAATTGCTTTTTTACTCATGACATCATTTGGTTATGGACTTGTTTCAGCACTTTTATTTTCTATTCAATATTTCATCACAAATCCTTATGTTTATCGTTGTAGTGGTGTTATTATTGGTATTCTTCTGGTTTTACTACCTGCCCTTATTCAAGGCTATTTTCCTAACCCTGATAATATCTTTATTCTACAAATCAATAATCTTGTTTGTTTAGGATTAGAAGGTGTGAGGGATAATCCTTTTCACCTTGATCATTCTCTTGTATATATCCTATCTGCATTGATTTATATGATTGTATCATACATAGGTTTTTCCTATATGTATAAAGGGAGATGCCAACATGACTAAAAGTTATTTACGTCTTATAGATCACAAGCTTTTGATTATTTTGATTCTTGCTTTTATTGCTTCCCCAATTCTTTGTGGAGTAAATAAGTATATTATTTGTTTAGCATATTCTCATTATTTAACTGTTTATTTGAATAATATCTTTCTATTATTTACCTATCAATATACTTATCGTCTAAATCAATTCACTCATCCATTGATAACAAGAATTGGATACGATCGTTTTTATTCACATTCTTATTTTTTCATAGTTGGAATGGGATTTCTATATCATCTTATTATTTATATTGGATATTATGTATTCTTTGGACCTATTTTACCTGAAGACTTGATACTTACAATTTGCTTTATGGTTATTAATTTAATGATTGCTGGTATTGAATGTTCTATTATTTATTTACAATTAGGGAAAAAGAAGAATTTTATATATTTGGTCTTACCTATATTTATTAATTTTGTATTTCATTTTTTATGGATTAAATTTTTCTAGGAGGTTTATTATGTTAAAAATTCATAACTTAACAAAAGCTTTTCAAAATCATGTTGTTTTAAATCAATTATCTTTAAATATTGAAGATGGAGAATTGGTTTATATTTACGGAATTAACGGTTCAGGGAAATCTACTTTATTCAAGATTATATGTGGTATTTTAGAACAAGAAGAAGGAGAAATTCAGTTAAATGATGATGCTTATATTGGTGCATTAATTGAAAATCCTGGTTTTTTAGATAGTGAAACTTTACGTTATAATCTTCATTTCCTTGCTTCTTTGAAAAAGATTGCAACAAAAGAAAAGATAGAACATTTGTGTCAGGAATTTCATCTTGATTATTATCAACATTCCCCTATGAAGACTTTTTCTTTAGGTATGCGTCAAAAAGCTGGTATTATTCAAGCAATTATGGAAAATCAAAACTTTATTTTATTAGATGAACCAACAAGGGGTTTGGATAAAGAAGCTATTGATATGTTTTGCCAATATATTATAAAACTTCATAACGAAGGAAAAACAATCATTATTGCTTCACATGATTTTTTAAATCAACTTCCTTTTGATCATATTTATCATTTAAAAAATGGAGAACTCCTTTTAGATGAAAATTTTTAAACTCATTATGATTTATATTGGTCTCTTTATAACTATGAGTTTGATTTATGAATATCAAAATGTCAATGATATTCTCTTTCACTCACAGTTCCCTTCTCGTTTTTATTTACATTTTGTAGGTATGCAATGTTTATATGGATATATGTATTATTGGATTCATCTTCATTATAATGAAATGTCAACAATGATCTTAACACGTGTATCCTTTCAACATTTTTTAAAACGCATGATTTATTATAATGTGATTCTCTCTATTGGTTTATTTCTTTTAAATATTGTTTTATTCTCTTTGTGTTTTCAGCAATTTTCAATATTTTCTATTTTTCATGAGATTATCATATGTATGTTTTTATCTATCTTTATTCTTATTTTCCAAAAAAAAGAAAAATATAACTTCACATCTTTGATATGTCTTCTTATTGTTATACATTTGATTATATAAAAAATAAGAAAAAGAAATCTATATAACCATTTATTTTATATATTTTTCTTTATAAATGTAAGAATTGTATCATAATACACTTGTGAAGCAACAGAACAACTATTGGCATGAGAAGCATGATTAACCAATAGTTTTTCTTTTGGACATGATGCAGCATTATATAACTCATCTAACATTTCACTAGGAACAAACCAATCATCTTGTCCATGTATAAAAAGAATAGGAGTTTTACTTTTTTGAACTTGTTTAATAGGCTGAACATCTTCTAGTCTATATCCTGCTCTTAGCCATGTTGTCCAACTTGCCATTTTTAATGCAATATGACTTTGCCATTTTTCCATAGGAATATGTGTTTGAAAAACATCCCATACACTTGTATAGCCACAATCTTCAATAATAGCTTTGACTTGTGAAGGAAGTGGTTCTCCTGAAACATTTAAAACCGTTGCTCCTCCCATAGAAACACCATATAAAACAATGGAAGCTTGAGAATCAATAGACAATATATAATCAATCCATTTTAATATATCTTCTCTATCATCCCATCCCATTCCAATATAATCACCCTCACTTTGTCCATGTCCTCTTAAATCAGGTATTAAAATATTATATTTTTGACTTTTCATTTTTTTGATTGGTGAAATAATACTTGCTCCCTCTCCTCGATAACCATGTATCATAATGACATAAACTTTACTTTTTTGATCAATATAAGAAGCATGTAATTGTAAATTATCATCACTTTTTATATATACATCTAAACTATTTGCATTTAACCATTTTCTAGACTTTTCTAAGTCATCTTCATCAATGGGTATATTTTCTAAAATACTTTTTGTAGAATAACGATTTAAAGTATAATCATAAACATAGTTTCCTACATATAAAGTTATACCTACAATAATAGCGAAAAGAATAAATACAGTTATGAAAGTTCTTTTGAGTGTTTTATACACATGATCACCTTTCTTTCTAAAGTCTTTATTTGAACATTATTGCATATATTATGCTATAATAAACAAAATAAGGAGGAATTGTTATGTTTCAAAAAATAGAAATAAAGGATTTGAAAATGAATCCTTTTGTAAGTATTGGTAAAGAATGGATGTTAATTACTGCTGGTGATGAAACCAAAGTGAATACCATGACTGCTTCTTGGGGTGGTGTTGGTGTTTTATGGAATGAGAATGTTGTATCAGCATATATTCGTCCACAACGTTATACAAAAAAGTTTGTTGATGAACAACAGTGTTTTTCTCTTTCATTTTTTAATGGAAATTATAAAAAAGAATTAGGCATTTTAGGAAGTGTGTCAGGAAAGGATAGCGACAAGATTAAAGATGTTGATTTCCATGTCACATATTTAGATGGTGTTCCTACTTTTGAAGAAGCTTCTTTTGTATTCATTGTTGAAAAAATTTATGAAGATATTTTAAAAACTGATTGTTTTATTGATAAATCTTTAGATGAGAAAAATTATCCAAATCAAGATTATCACACAATCTATATAGCAAAAATCAAAGCGGTTTATGTAAAAGCATAAACCTTTTTTGTATAAAATTCTTTTTAAAGACCATAGTATATATGGTGATTTTATGATTTTAGGAACAATATCATTATCTATTATTTCCCTCGTTGTTTTATTTATTCTTACAAAATTAATGGGTTATCGACAAATAACTCAATTAAGCATGTATGATTATATTATTGGTATTACGATAGGAAGTATTGCAAGTGAAATGACAGTTTTGGAAAATTTTGAGGATATATCAAGACCTCTCACTGCTATGATTATTTATGCATTATTTACAATATGTCTATCTTTGATTTCAAGACATTCTTTAAGTATAAGACATTTTATAGAAGGTAATCCTTTAACTCTTTATAAAGATGATAAAATCAAAAATGAAGCACTGATAAAAGCGAAAATGGATGTGAATGAGTTTTTAATGCAACTTAGAATTTCTGGTTATTTTGATTTAACACAAATAGATGAAGTGATTTTAGAAACAAATGGAAGCTTTTCTATTTTTCCAAAAACAAAATATAGACCAGCTATTGTTGATGATTTATCTATTCAGCCACAAATAGAAAAACCATTGATTTCTTTAGTCATCAATGGTCAATTACTTAGAGATCAATTAAATCTTATTCATAAAGATGAAAAGTGGCTATTAGGACAATTGAAAGTACAAGGATATACATCGTACAATCATTTACTTCTTGTTCTTTATGATAATAATGATCATATTACTATTTATCCAAAAGACTAAGTCATTTGACTTAGTCTTTATCATCTTCTAAAACAACAGCAGTTCCTATCAAAACTGGTCTCATCTTATCTCTTAAATCAAAACAAATACCCATAACTGCATTCGCACCCCTTTTTTTCGCTTTTTCACATAAACGAGTAAGCGCAATTTCTAAACACTCTTCCCCATCTATTAAAAAACGTGTTGCCCTTAGTGTATCATCATATGCAAAAATAATACCTAAATCTTTCACAATCTTCTTTCCAGGATATACTGATAATGTTGTTGTAATCATAAATATTCCTCCTTTATTTTATTATAACAAATACATCATGAAAATGTTTATAACATTTTGTAAAAATCATCATATTTACTATTTTAAAAATAGTAAATATGATATAATAAATTTGAAAAGAAGAAGTTGTAGTTTGAATTAATCAATAGAGAAAGAGAGGGAATATTATGCCAAGTCCAAAAATGTTGAATTTATTCATTTGTGTGGGATGTTTGACACTTGCATTCGATAATTTAAGAGAATATGAATTGAGTTATATGAATGAACTAGCCTTATTTAGTTTTGTTGGTTTATTTATTTGTATTATATTTTTCTATGATTATTTATTTTCATGTGTTTGGGGTTGCTTAACAGGAGTCATTGTATTTGTGCCAGCATTTTTAGCTCTTTTTGAACAAACGACAAATTATAAAGCTGTTGCTATTGATGGGATTCATTCATTAATTTTAATAATTTTCTTTGGATTAAGACTATATAAAAAAATCAAGAAAAAAAAATCAAATTAACTTATCCTCCATTGAAAAATATTTGGTTAAGTCAAATATGAAATTGCTATAAATACTAAAATATAAATAAAGAAAGTGTTCATTTATCTTTAAAAAAATTATTGTAGAAGGAGGGAAAATATGAAAAAGATAAATAAGCAAATAAGTAGTATTGTTGAATTAGTTATTTCGTTTTGTATGTTGGTGATGTTAATTCCTATTACTAAAATAAATGCTATGGATGAAAGTCAATTTATTAATGAAGAATTAGAAGTTGCTATTATTTCAGGGGATGGAACAGCAGAAAATCCATATGTGGTAGATTATGATAAAGCTCCACATTTCAAAGAGTATATTGATAGATTGGATCAAAAGGTTTTAGCTTCTTTACATGGTGAAGTTCCATTGACCAGGGGAGTTTTAGATGGTGTTTTATCAGGAACGAAACATACTGGTCAAACAAAAGGCGGCTCTTGGGTTTATACGCGTAATGCACCTTCTCTTAGTGTAAATGGGAATATTTGGATGAAAGCTATTACCTATCAATCAAAAGTTGATACAAAAGCAGTTTATAACTTAAAGAGAGATACATACCAATGGAATAGAGTAAAAGAAATTGGTAGTACAATAGCTTCTAAACCAGCTAGTGATGCATATACTATGATTGTTAATACAGGTATTGCTGGATCAACAGCAACTGCATTATTAAGAGGGCTAGGGAAAATAAATGCAGTATTTACTGCTATAACATTTCTTGAATTTTTTAACGATTATTTAGTTTTAAATAGATATAATACTGCAGTAAGTAAGGGATATGGAATGATACATGCTATTTACAATACATCATATAATGGCAGTTGGTATAGTCATACTTTAGAAGATACATGGACAACAGCAGATACTGTATATGAACCTGGTTCATATTATGGTACTGGAACTTATAAGTCATTTTAAAGGTTAGATTTTAGTCACTAATTATATTTCTTAATATTTATTAAATACTTTCTTTATAAATATATTATGATTTTATGGTAATTTAAAATAATTTGTGGTTTAGATGACCACATACAATTTAAAATCTAGTATAGCGGGTTCTAAAAAGTTTTAAAGTTTACATGTGGTGATTTTGAAAAAACTTTAAAGCCATTACGTGGTATGATGAAAGGCCTACTTTGATGTAGGTCTTTTGGTGCTTTAAATAATTATGGAGAAACTTAATATAAAGTTAGGTTTCCCTTTAAATTTTTATAGAGGATTTGTCTGGTTTTTAATCTCCTATTTTTCTTTATATTTTTTCCTTGATGATTTTGTTTCTTTTATTGTCTTATTGTGTTCATTTACTAAATATGTTTCATATTTGTTCTATAAATACATTATCTTATTTCGTACTCTTTTAAAATTTATTAGTCCATTTGCATTTGATTTTATCAATGTAGTTATTCTTTCCTTCAATTGGTCCATTTGATATTCTTCTTTCTCCAATCCAGGTAAAGGAATATCTTATATCTTTCTTCTGTTGTTTCCCAGTTTAATGTGTTATGTTTTTTCTTTTTAAATTTTGTTTCATTCTTTTTGGCATACTCGTATATTTCATGTAAAGTCCCATTCCATGTGTTAAACAATACATATAATTATCATAACTTCTATATCCTGCATCTGCCATTGGATAGTTTGGATATTCTCCCATATATTTATGATATCTTTCCATAAATGGGATAAATGTTCTGTATCTGCTGGTCTTTGAAATAAATTTCCATTGACTATGATACCATCACTGACTCCTATTTGTGCATTATAACATGGTCTGCTTAGTCCTGTATGACAATAATAATCAATCTTTGTCGCACACATTGTGGCATCGTGATCTGTTTTTGAACAGCTGTTTCTTTCTCCTATGTTACCTAACCAGTATTCATATTCATTAAGTTTTATATAATATTCTAAAAACAAATCATACCATCTTTAAATACTTGTTTTTCTTTTTCCTTTCCCATAAACAGGATTAATATCATTATTGACCATACATTCCATCAAGTATTGTACAATATATCCAATTTCCTGTGCATAATAAAAATAATGATATTGAAAATCAAATCCTTTTTCATTATTTAATGATATGATATCTTCTGTTATTCTTGTAAATAACTTTTTTCTTGCATTGATGATTCTCGTTTTATATACAAAACTATATTTATTGGCATTGGCTTCAAACTTTTTACCATCAATATATTGAATGGTTTTGTCTATATTCATAAGTTTTCCAATATTCTGACTTATATCAAAGAAGATATAATCAATATCTTCAATAAGATAATCCTTTAATAAACGTTCAAAAGCCATAAAACTAGGAGTTTCTTCTTTCATGATATACATAAATCTTATATCATGTCTACATAAAGATTCCATGCTTCTGACATCACAAAAGCCAATCATTCTCACAAAGATAACGACCTTTAAAAGCATCACATTATCATATCCCTTTCTACCTCGACATTCTTTTCTTTTTAGATACTTATTTAAATTCACTCCTTCTAATGCCTTTAAGAAAGAAACAACCTCATCATTAGAATTTATTTTTATTCCCAAATTTAGTGGTAAAGATAACTGAAATGCATTGTAATGATTACTGTAATTAGATTGTGTAAAAGTAGAGTTTTCCATAATCTAATTATACCGAAAAAGACAATGTATATCAGTATAATACTGACAACATTGTCTTTTTTTGATAGGCTGTTTCAATATTTTATTTCGTTACAACCCCTTTTCTAAACTTTCTTTATATTCTAAATATTCATCATATGTTGATAAACGATCAATACATCCTTCATCAGTCAATTCAATAACTCTATTCGCAATTGTTTGAACAAATTGATGGTCATGTGATGCAAACAAAATATTTTCTTTAAAACGAATTAAACCCTCATTGACTGCTTGAATAGATTCAAGATCTAAATGGTTCGTTGGTTCATCTAAAACAAGAACATTACAATTAGCCATCATCATTTTTGCAAGCATACATCTTACCTTTTCTCCACCTGATAAAACGTTGGCTTTCTTTAAGGCTTCTTCACCTGAGAATAAAACTCTCCCTAACCAACCTCTTAAATCTTGTTCATAGACATCTCCATCAGTAAATTGTCTTAACCAATCTACCAATGATAATTCACAATCATCAAAATATTCATTATTATCTTTAGGAAAATATGATTGAGATGTTGTTACACCCCATTGAAAACTTCCTTCATAATCTTTAATTTCTCCCATAATAATCTTAAAGAATGTTGTTACTGCTAATTCATTATCTGATACAAAAGCAACTTTATCCTTTGGTGAAAGAGAAAAAGACACTTTATTTAAAATCTTTTCACCATTCAATTCATAAGATAAATCTTCTACATTTAATACAATATTTCCAACTTCTCTATCAGGAGCAAATCCAATAAATGGGTATCTTCTCATAGATGGTTTAATATCAACCATTTCTAAGTTATCTAATAATTTTTTACGAGATGTTGCTTGTTTTGCTTTAGAAGCATTAGCACTAAAACGGGCAATGAATTCTTCTAATTCTTTTTTCTTAGCTTCTGCTTTTTTATTGATTTCTTTCGCTTGTCTTAACATCATTTGTGAATACTCATACCAAAAATCATAGTTTCCTACATACAACTGAATTTTACTATAATCAATATCAGCAATATGTGTACATACTTTATTGAGGAAATATCTATCATGTGAAACGACAATAACAGTATTTTGGAAATTCATTAAGAAATTTTCTAACCATTGAATACTTTTTAAATCAAGGTGGTTTGTAGGTTCATCTAATAATAAAACATCAGGATTTCCAAATAATGCTTGTGCTAATAAAACCTTAACTTTTTGTTGATCCCCAAGCTCTTTCATTAATAAATGATGATATTCTCCAGTTACACCTAAACCATTTAATAAAATTTCAGCATCAGTTTCAGCATTCCATCCATCCATTTCCATAAACTCACCTTCAAGTTCAGCAAGTTCAATACCATCTTCATCATTAAAATCAGGTTTACTGTATAAAACTTCTTTTCTCATCATAATATCATAAAGACGTTTATTTCCCATCATAACTGTTTTTAAAACTTCTTGTTCATCATAAGCAAAATGATCTTGTTTTAAAACTGATAATCTTTGTCCAGCAGGCATAATCACTTCACCTTTGTTTGGTTCAATTTCTCCTGCTAATATTTTTAAAAATGTTGATTTACCAGCACCATTTGCTCCAATAATCCCATAACAGTTTCCTTCAGTAAATTGAATAGATACATTTTCAAATAATGCTCTATCTCCATATCTTAATGTTACATTTTGTGTTGAAATCATGTGTATATTCTCCTTTTATACATAGTCCTCATCATTATACATGATTAAATATTTTTTTCAATGCTCTTCATCTTTGAGTTACATTTTTTATATCTTTTATATTATAAAAAAATGAAATAGATTGGTTTTCTATCTATTTCATTATCATTTTTAATAATTGATCTTTTTTATTATTGACGTTTATAACCATAACTTATTGTATCAATAATTTTAAAATTATACTTTTCATAAAAGAAATTCAATTCATTTACTCATTTTAAATAAGTTTTAAATACTTAAATGCATTGTATAATCCATCATCATTCACATCACTTGTAATGTAATCAGCAGCTTCTTTGATTTCTTCTCCACCATTTCCCATAGCGACATTAAAAGCACAACATTCAAACATAGATAAATCAATTTTTGCATCCCCAAAAGAAATAGTATCTTTTGCATCTGCACCTAAATAATCAAGCAACACTTCAATAGCATGTCTTTTTGTAATCCCAGTAGGTCCTAAATCACCATACAATGCAAGTTCACCTTTTCCTCCCCAAGTATTTGCAATCAAATGAGGAAATTCAATTTTTGAATCTAAATGATCCTGATATGTTTTTAAAATAAAACTAATTTTATTCACATCACTTCTATATAATTCATCATTTGATAAATGTATAAAATCTTTCATAATTGTTTTTGAAGCTTCTTTTGCTTTTTCAAGATCAGCACCTTTTCCTTGAACATACTTCATCATTGTTTCAGGCCCTTGTTCCATAAAATAATCATTAGCATACATACCACTATTCGCTTCTAAATAAAAACCTAAACCTCTTTGATTGCACCAATCAACAATATGTTTCACATCCTCTTTTGATAACCCCTGATGCATAACAACTTGATCACAATCTTCTACATATGCACCATTTCCACCAATCATTCCATCTAATTCACATAAATGTCTTTGCTCAATTTCTGCTTTTGAACATCCTGTACAAATATAAACCTTATGTCCATTGGCACGTGCTTGATCAACTGCCTTAGCAGCACTTTGAGGCAACTTCGCTTCATAATCAATCAACGTTCCATCAACATCTAAAAATATAATTTTTCTTTCCATTATTGACTCCTCCTCAAATTCTTATATATCTATTATTATAGCTGAATTTTATCAAGAAAAAAAGACGAATTATAATTCGCCTTCATATATCATATCCAATAATTCCAATGCAGTGATTGTATCCCAACACAAATGATCTCCACCTATGTATTCAATAAAGTGATGTCTTTCCATTTGACATAAAACATTTTCTTGAACACCGCTTAAAATAATATAGCGATGATCTTGCTTGCATCTATCGACAATATCAAATAGTTCATGAATTCCTGAATCATCAATAGAAGGAACACCTCTCATTGAAAAAATAATAGCGTCTGTTTTTGAATCAAGTTGGTCATATGCTTGAATAACTTGCTCTTGTGTTCCAAAGAATATAGGTCCACTTAAATAAATAATTCTTGTTCCCTCATGTGAATGATTTAAACTTTTACGAACACGATTTTGATCAACTGATGTGACTGTAATATGAAGATGAGAATTATTCAAAACAAATAAAATCATGGATATCATAATTCCAATCACGATAGCTATCGTTAAATCAAAAATAATTGTTGCCAACATAGTCACTAAATATTGAGAAATATTTGTTTTCACACGATTATTAAAAATAGCTTTGATCTCATGCCATTCATTCATACGCCATGCTGTCATCATTAAAACACCTGCTAAAGCTGATAATGGAATTTTTGACATCAAAGGTCCAAGTAAAAACATGGAAATCAACAAAACAAAAGAATGGAAAACACTCACCAAACGTGTTTGTCCTCCAGATTTAATAGCGACACTTGTTCTTGCAATAGCAGCGGTTGCTGGGACTCCTCCAAAAAGAGGAATCAACATATTGCCAATACCTTGTGCCATCAATTCTCTATCTGCATTTAATTTTTCATTTTTCATCTTTCCAGCACTCGCTCCACACAAAAGGGATTCAATCATTCCTAGTGCAGCAATAGAGATTGCTGGAATCATCAATTGTGTTAATTCATGCAAACGTATATTTGTAATGGATAATCTTGCTTCTGGAAATAAAGTCGATGGAATCGTTCCAACTTCTTGAATATCGAATTGTAAAAATAATTGTAGAGTCAAAGCAATGATAATACCTGCCAATGATGATGGAAAGTATTGTCCCCATTTCTTAGGCCATACAAGCATAATCACAACAACCAAAACACCAAAGAAAACAGTTGCTAAATGTGGTGTGAATCCTAAAGATGTATAAGACCATAATTTTTCTAAAGCATTACTTCCCATAGAATTTGTCCCAAAGAAATTATCAATTTGCCCCAAAGCAATAATAATAGCAATCCCACTTGTAAATCCAACAATTACACTTGTAGGAATAAAAGAAACAAGTCTCCCAAATTTAAACAATGATGCCAAAAACAATAAACATCCAGATAAAAAACTTGCAATAAACACGCCTTGCAATCCATATGTTTGTGATAAACCAATCAATATAGCACTCATTGCACCCGTTGGACCAGAAATTTGATAACTCGCTCCAGATAGAACCCCAATAAAAAGCCCTGCAATAATTGCTGTAATTAAACCAGCTCCCGCATCTGCACCACTACTCACCCCAAATGCCAAAGCAAGTGGTAAAGCAACAGCCGCAACTGTTAAACCAGCTAAGATATCTTTCACTAACTTTTGTGTGTTATATCCACTAAATTCTTTCTTTAAATCTTGAATATATCCCTCTAACATATTCATCCCCCTTTTTACCTTACCAATCGTAACACATTACAACAAGTTATTCTACTTATTTTTTAATTTTGAACGGTATGGTGAAAAGTTGGAGATGTCGTATCGACAGCTTTAAACTCATAATCTTGTTTTTTTAAATATTCAATAATATCAGGTAATGCTTTGACTGTATTATCTTGTTGGATACCATCATGCATCAACAACATAATATCCTCTTGATCCTTAACTGTTTCTTTCACCGTTTGTATCATTTCTTTAACAGTTTTTTTCCCTTCAGCATCACCATTCATGCAATTCCAATCATAATACTGGTATCCTTGATCAATGACTTTCTTTGTTAAAACACTCATTATTCCTTTATTATATTTGGCAGATACCATATTACTTGATCCACCTGGAAAACGCATAACTTTTGTATGGATACCTGTTTGTTGATAAACATATTCATCACTCTTTTTTAAATCATTTAAAAAATTTTGTGATGCTGTATATAAATGTTCATAGTCATGTTCATAAGCATGTAATCCAATCGTATGTCCTTTTTGATAAGCTTCTTTTATATACTTTGCACGCTCTTTATTTTCAGCAGTCACGAAAAATGTTGCTTTGATTTGATATTTATCTAATATTTCTAAAACTTTTTTTGTATTATGTGAAGGTCCATCGTCAAATGTTAAATAGCAGGTCTTCTTTCCATCAGCGATTGCTTCTTTATTATCATAGGGAGAAACAACTTGAATGATTCTTGTATAAGTTGCTTTATTCCCATACTTATCTTCAACATGATAAATCACATCATAACTTCCTACCTTTTTTATATTCAAATTATGATCATCAATTGTTAATTGAGGATTTAAATCAATATCATCAACAACTTCTATATCTTTTTTTAAATCAACTTTTTCATTTAAAGAAACTCGCAATACATCTAATCCTTTAATTATGGGTGGTTCCTCATCTTTTTCCATAACCATAACATAAGCATACTTCTCTGTCTTATTTTCATATTCATCTTCCACAACAACACAAACCTTATATCTTTTGATTTCATTAAAAAGATAATCTTCTTTAAAATAAACAATTGTTGAAGAATCATCTTGGATGTTTTTAACCAGAGCCTTAGGATCTACTGTTGCATTTCTTAATACTTTTATATGATTGATTTCAAATTGTGGAGGAATTGTATCATCAATATAAACATCTAATGTAAAGATTTTATTATGATATTGATATTGTATTTCATATTTTCCTAACTTTTGATTATTAACCTGATTATTAATTTGAAGTTCCTCAATATCAATATGTGAGGCAATTTCAATATAATCATAAGGTTTAACTTCATCATACAAAGAAAGATGAATTTCATCTTGTATAAAATGAATACGTGGTTGTTGAGAGATATAAAAAAGGCATCCAGTAATGAGAATAATTAATAAAGAAAAAAAGACTTTTTTCATATGTATCACCAAAATACTATATGTATAAAAAGTCTTATTTATGTTTAGTTTTGAAAATATTGTTCAATGATTTCTCTTTCACTAAATGGAAGAGGCTCTTTATCAATAATTTGATATGTTTCATGTCCTTTACCTAGACATAAAATAACATCTTTAGGCTCAGCATGTTGTAAGGCATAATGAATAGCTTCTTTTCTATCTTCAATAACAACATATTCTCCATTATATTTATCAATACCTGTAATAATCATATCACAAATATCTTTAATACTTTCACCACGTGGATTATCTGCTGTTAAAATGGAAAATGCATTATATTTAGCAACAATTTCTCCTGCTTCATATCGACGTTTATGATCCCTATGTCCACCTGCACCATAAACACAAATAATACGATGTGGATTATAGGCTTGAATAGTTTTAATTAAACTTTCAAATGATAAAGCATTATGAGCATAGTCAATCATAACTGTATATTCTTGATGGACAGGTACAATTTCAACACGTCCTCTTACACGAACTTGTTTTAATGCTTCTTGAATATACGAAACTTGAATTTTATTAAGTGCACATATCATAATTGCAACTAATGAATTATAAACGCTAAAATGACCTGGAATATCAGTTTCAAATGTTGCGTTAATCAAGCCATTTGTATCAAACTTGACTCCTAATGTTCCCTGACCATTAGATAATTGAATATGAGAAGCTTTTAAATCACTGTCCTTTTTTATCGAATATGTTTTTATTTGACATGTCGCATCTTTAATCATATCCTCAAAATGTTCATCATCCTTATTAAACAATCCAACTTTACACATTTTAAATAACATTTTTTTACATTCCATATAATGCTCAAAATCACGATGTTCATTTTCACCAATGTGATCAGGAGAGAGATTTGTGAAAACACCATAATCAAAATCTATACCTGCAACTCTATTTAACATTAATCCCTGTGATGAAACTTCCATAACACAATATTGTGTTCCACCTTCAACCATTTCATACATTAATTTTTGAAGTTCAAATGATTCAGGTGTTGTATTTTTGGTTTGTCTTATTTCACCATTAACAATAGAACCAATTGTTCCTATAATGCCTACTTTTTCTCCAGCCTTTTCTAAAATAGATTGAACCATATAAGATGTTGTTGTTTTACCTTTTGTTCCAGTTAAGCCAATGACTGTCATTTTACGACTTGGATGCTCAAAGAAAGCACATGACAATAAAGCCAAAGCAAGTCTTGCTTCCTTAACTTGAATATAAGTCACACCCTCTTGATACTCAACTTCTCTTTCTACAACAACGACTTTTGCTCCTTTATTGATAACTTGTTCAATAAAGCTATGTCCATCTACTTTCGCTCCTGGTATACATACAAAAAGGCTGTGGTTTACAACCTGTCTTGAATCATAATCAATTTGACTCACTTCTACATCTAAACTTCCACTTAATAACTTGTAATCTATTTCTTTCAATAATTGTTTTAATTGCATTTTTATCACCAATGTTTATTATATCTTTTTTTTTATGTAAAGAAAAGAAAAAGGCGCTTTAATAAAACAACTTTTTACAAGGTTGATTTTATTTGATTAGGTAACCCATTTTTCTTATAACATTATTTTTACTTCATGATATAAAATTTAATCAAACAAAAAAGGAACTTTGATCATAAGTTCCTTATTAATTCTTTAATCTCTTCTATTGTTTCTAATTGATAAAT
>CAJUJC010000022.1:0-20969 GCA_910586805.1 uncultured Erysipelotrichales bacterium
GCAAAACATAACACTCTTGATCTGTTATCGTTAAAGACTTCGCTTTTAAAATTAACAACTTCTTAAAATCAATACATCCATAATCAATCAATTCATTCATATACTTCACCTTTTCATTCTATGCAACATTATATGCCTTAACAAAAGCACCATCTTTTAAATCATAATAAATATACATCAAAGTCTCTTTTCTTTGAACTTTCAAATAATAAACAAACTTATTATTTTCATATCCAATATTTAATTCCTTAACCTCATCTTCACTGACTTGATCCTTATACTTTTTCAAAATTGCATTTTGAACCATCTTTTCATCAGCAACATGACCTTGATAATAATCAACCAATTTTAATTCTTTGTTATAAGATACATATGATTCAACACCATTCATTTTAACTTTCAATATATAATAAACTTCTTTTCCTCTATGTTCTACAAAATAATCCATATACTCATAGTTATTTTTCTCACAAATTTCATTTCTCACTTCATCCAATTGATGATGATAATTATAATAAGGTACATGAACCCATAACATATAAAAAGACACAACACACAAAATAATAATTAATGCAACAATAATAATTTTATATAAATGTTTTTTCATATCATGTCCCTCCAATATTTGTATTATATAACAAAACATTTAAAATGCAAACGAAAAACCATATTGTTTCATTGAATATACAAATGAAAAATCCCATAATCTTATAAAAGACCATAGGATTTCATTTTTAACTTTTCTAAAACATAAATATTTTCATATAATTATCCATTCAACATCTTAACACAATGAAACTCTTTAAAAAATGATTATTTTATGAGCGATCATTTCTTGAATTTCCTAAAATAACTAAGAAAATTCTCAACATACTTGCAAGTGTCGAAATCATTGCTGCAACATAAGTTAAAGCTGCTGCTGATAGCATTTTGCTTGCACCATTGTATTCATCATATGTCAAATAATCAGATTTTAAAATTTTTAAAGCTCGTGATGAGGCATTAAATTCAACAGGTAATGTCACAACCTGAAAAGCCAAAATACCACACATTAAAATAAAACCAATCCATGCAATATTTGTACGTCCAAACAAAAGACCAATCATAATAGCAATCCATCCTAAATATTGCCCCATGTTTGCAAAAGGTAAAATGGCATTTCTTAAAGAAATAGGGACATATTTTTCCTTATATTGAATCGCATGACCACACTCATGAGCAGCAACTGCAAGCGAAGCAATTGAAGTCCCATGATAAATATCACTAGATAAATTGATTGTTTGTTTCCCAGGATTATAATGATCACTTAATAATCCTTGTGATTCAAAAATCTGAATATGTGTCAACCCATTTCTATCTAAAATCTCTCTTGCAACTTGAAAGCCAGTCATTCTTCGACTATTATCAATTCTTTTATACTTCTTATATGTAGACTGAACTTTCGTTTGTGCATAAATAGCAAGTCCTGCTGCAAGAACAACAAGAATTGTTCCTATCATATAATATTTATCAAAATACATTCCATAATAAAATGGCATCATTAAAATCACCTCTCTTGTATAGTATACACTATTTATGAACTCAATATTAAAAAAATGCAACGAATTAATTCATTGCATCTTTTAATCTATTACTTGGTTTGAAAGTTACAGTTTTACTTGCAGGAATAATCATCATTTCTTTTGTTTTTGGACTTACACCTTTACGTTCCTTACGTGCATTAACTTTAAAAGTTCCAAATCCAGAAATTAAGACTTTATCTCCTTCAAGAATACTTTCAATCATCGTATCAAAAACTGTATCAACTAACGCTTCAGCATCTTTTTTTGTTAAATCCTTTTTTTGTGAAACGATATCTACAAGTTCTTTTTTATTCATTTTTTTATTGCCTCCTACTTAAATCTAAGCAGTAGTATAACATTATAAACACCTGTATGCAACATTATTTTTATAAAACAATAGCAATAACATTTGTCTTACCTTTATTTACAATTTTGCTTAAAATATCATGAACCCTAATACAAGCTGTTTCATTCATAGAAGCAAGTTTGACACTCATACCTTCATTAATTAAATCACCAAGTTTTCTACCAAAGACATCACAATCAAATATAGCTTCTTTATCATTTTCACCATGACTTTGTAGATATTGAATAAATGCTTCTGCTTGTTCTTTAGAGCCAATAATAGGTTCAAATGTACTTTCAATATCAACTTTGATCATATGAATTGTAGAAGCAGTAGACACCAATTTCATTCCATAACGTGGACCTTGTTTAATAACTTCTGGTTCACTTAATTCAATATCATCTAATATTGGTAATGCATATCCATATCCTGTTTGTTTAACCATTTGAATAGCATTTCGATATGCCTTATATTCTTTTTGCATTTGCATTAATTCCTGAACTTGTTTTAAAAACATAGCTTCATCAAAACGTTCTTGACCTAATATTTCATTTAAAATTTCATTATATAAACCTTTTCTTTCTTTGATACGAAGACTTGCTGATGATGAAGATGTATCAATATTAGATAAATAAGCTTTATCTATAAAATCAAATTCACTCATACAAGACGCAATTTTTTCAACATCTTTAAAACGTTTAATTTCTTGTAAGGATTTTTCTAATGCTTCATCTAATGTTTGTTTTAACCAATGTGATGAATCCATCAAAGCAATCCAACGGGGAACTTCAATTTGTACTTCATTAATAGGAAATTCAAACAAAGCAGCTTTTAAAACTTGAGTAATATCATCTTCACTCATTTCATTAACTTTTAATGGAATGACTGGCACATCATGTTTTTCTTTCAATGTTTCTACTAACTGTAAACAAGTTGCACTATGAGGATCTTTACTATTGACAACAATCACAAATGGTTTCCCTATTTGTTTCAATTCATCAATAACATCATCAGTTGCCTGAACATAATCTTGTCCATTAATTTCACAAATTGAACCATCACATGTCATAACAATACCAATTGTTGAATGATCTTGAATAACTTTTTGAGTTCCTACCTTTGCAGCCTCATCAAAAGGAATAGCTTCTAAAAACCAAGGTGTTTTGACATAACGAATACCAGAATCATCTTTATATCCTTTGGCACTATCAATCACATAACCAACACAATCAACCAAACGAACATTAACGCCTAAGCTTTCCTCAACTTGAATACGTGCAGCCTGATTAGGTACAAACTTAGGTTCTACTGTCATAATCATTTTTCCTTCACCAGATTGTGGGAGTTCATCTCGCGCACGCAATGCTGCATCAGGATCTTCAATATATGGAATAACTGCGACCTCCATAAAACGTTTAATAAACGAAGACTTCCCTACACGCACTGGCCCTACAACACCTAAGTAAATATCCCCATTACATCTTTTCCCAATATCTTTAAGTATATCTATTGTTTGCATATACTTCCTCCTTCTTACACATCAATATATGATAATTTTATTGGAATAGAACTATTGTCTATTCTTATATATGTAGATAAAGTCAAGTTATGCAAAAAAGTTATAGATTTCTCTACAACTTCTTCCTTTCTTTTTGTTTCTTTCTAATTTCTTTATTCCAATATTTATTGGCGTGTTTCATAAAAGTTCTTTCATTTAATAAAGTCATTCTCATATGGACGTCTTGGTGCTTAATGATTTTTTGAGCAAAGGCTTTAATATGATTGGCAACCACGAAGCTAGATATTGTTTTCATAATAAAGAACATTGACCCAATTTTTAATGATCCTTTAAATTTTAAATTTTCTTTTATACACCATTGTTCTAATATCCTTGCTGATAAATCACATTTTTCTGTTTCAAATTCATCACAAGCAATTAACGCATAAATTTCAGCATTGTTCTTATTTTGATTCTCTAACTTTTGAAAGATTTCTAATGTTGATGAAGGGATAGAATCCATAGAAGTTGAAAACACAAAAACGACCTGATCATATTCAAAAAATGTTCTTTCATCAAAAGTAACAATATTCCTTACATCAACACAATCACAATGAGATGATAGATAAACTTCCAAACGTTTTAAAAATGGATTTACAAATTCCTGTGTATGTTTCAACCCTGAACATAACAATAAAACTTTAGACATGATCAACACCTCCAAATGTATGAAGCGTATCTTCTAATTCATATTCCTCACAAAAATAAGCATCCACTGAAGAATAAGAAAAACCTAATGTTGAATCATCCAGCAAATCTTTAAATATTTTCTTTTCCTCTTCACTTGCATCACCATATCCAATAACTAACAGTTTTTTCTTTAACTGACTAATGCCCAAATGACATGTTTCACCTTCTACCATTGTATAGTATGGTTCTCTATTCACAATTAATCTTTCTATCATTTTCTTAAATGGTATGTCAAAACATCCATATTTAATTCTTGTAACATATATAATAAGTTGACAATCATTCATCCATTGAGAAATAAGACTCATGTCATCTTTAAAATAACAGGCTCCTTCACATCTCATACATTCTAATCCACCAGTACAAGATGAATAATGTATATTATTCAAATTCACAACGACTGAATTTTTAAAAAGACTGTGTGATATATCCTTATCAGTAATGACTAAATTTTTCATAAAATCTCCTCTTTAATTTCTAATTCTATTGTATATTTATCATGAGATTTTGTCAAACAAGTTGCTGAAAATCAATGATTTTTGTCGCAACTTTCTCTTGAAAGAAAGTATCATGTTCTACAAACAATAATGTTGGCTGATATTCAAGAATTAACTTTTCTATTTGCATTCTTGAAAAAATATCAATATAGTTTAAAGGTTCATCCCATATATATAAATGTGCAGGGGTTGCCAAAGAAATAGCAAGCATTACTTTTTTCTTTTGCCCTTCACTATAATGTTGCATTGGTTTTTCAAAATGTATACGCATAAAACCTAATTTTCTTAATATTGTTTTTACCAAAGTCATATCTACATGATATTTTTCAATCATACTATCTAAACTCCCACTTAAATGTGAACAATCTTGTGGAACATATGAAATCACCAATTGATTTCCTTTATGAAAATCTCCTGTATATTTCACATCACCACTTATAATCAAACGAATGAAACTTGATTTTCCACAACCATTAGGTCCTTTCAACAACAAACGATCATGATTGTGTAAAGTCAAATTCAAATCATTAAATAGAATTTTATTTTCGTAAAATAACGACATATGGGATGCTGATATCATTGATTTTTGATGATAAAAACTTGGATATATCTTTAAATCATCATATTCTTCTATATCCTGTAATAAATCTTTCTTCTCTTCTATAGCTTTATTTTTTCTATGTTCAATACTCTTTGACCTCTTCATCATTTTTGCTGCCATATGTCCTATATGACCTCTATCAGGTCTTAATCCTGAAACACGTTGACCAATCTTTGTAGACTCTACTTTATCTGACCATGAAGCTGATTGCCTTCTCGATTTTTCTAAACGTATAATATCTTTCTTTAATTTTACATTTTTCTGCCTTTGTGCTTCATCTTTATTCAATTTATCCTGATACCACGATGAAAAATTTCCTCTCACTTCATCAATAGATGTTGGATTAATTGCAATCACATATTCACAGCACATATCAATAAATGCTCTATCATGACTTACCAATAAAAAACCCTTTTGCTTATTCAAATACTCTCCAACCATTTGCCTAGATTCTTGATCCAAATGATTCGTAGGTTCATCAATCAATAAAAATGAATTATTCTTTAAAAATAAAACTGCCAATAAAACCTTTGTTTGTTCTCCATTAGATAAAGTCAAAAATGGTCTATAAAGAACATCTAAATCAACTTTTAATAAATTTAATTCTTTCTCTAATTTCCAAAACTCTATATCAGGGCATATCTCTTCACATATGTTAATTGTCCATTCATTTTTATCTTCAACCACATAAGGAAAATACTCACATTCCACTTGTTTTGTGATTGCCCCCTGATATTCATACTTATTCATAAGTAAATTCAAAAATGTTGTTTTTCCTCTCGCATTTCTTCCAATCAATGCTGTTTTATGTGTTGAATCCAAAGAAAAACTCACATCATCAAAAATATAATCATAACTACCTTCATAACAAAACTTTAAATGACTAACCTGTATCAATGCCATATCTTCACCACTCCTTTCACTAAAAAAACGACAAGAAAATAGAATCCTGTCGTTTCATAATCAAAGTTATTACTGAAAGAAGTTCTATTTTCTTGTATGCATAACAAAAAGAGCTTCTTTTTTATTATGCAAATTTTTAACAAGAAAATATATACATCTTTCCACCTCTTTCTTTGTTTCCATTATACATCAAACCATTTAAAAATCAATATAAATAATAACTCTATAAATAAACTTAACACTTTTTTATTATTCTATAATCTTTTTAATCAAAAATTATCAATAAATAATCAAAAAAGATCATATTCTTTTTTAATATGATCTATACAAATTTATCTATATTTTGTGGAACTTTATTGTTTTTAACAACAGAAACAATTTTATCCATTTGAGCAGGACTGACTTGTTTATTTGTCATTTTAGAAATTTTATAAACAAATTCTTTAATACTCTCTTCATTACTTAAATCCTTTGATTGCAAATCACTTGCTAAAGAAAGAATATCCTGCTTAGACACATTTGTTTTTAAAGAAACTTTATCTAATAGTTTATCATGTTTATCCATTTTATCACCTACGATAATATATGTTTTAACTTTTAAACTGTTCCTCTAATCTCTTTTTCTACAAATAATATGTATTGGTGTACCATCAAAACCAAAAGCTTCTCTTAAACGATTTTCTAAATAACGTTTATAACTAAAGTGTAAATATTGTGGATCGTTTGTAAATAAAACAAATGTTGGTGGACATACAGCCACTTGATTTGCATAATAAATTCTTAAACGTCCACCATTGAAAGTTGTTGTAGGATTAATAGCCTGAGCATCAATCAATACATCATTCAACACACTTGTTGATACACGTTTACAACTATTTTCATAAACTTCTTGAATTAATGGGAATAAAACATCAATACGTTTTCTCTCTTTTGCTGAAACAAAAACAATAGGAGCATAATCAAGATATTTAAATTGTTCTCTCAATTCTTTTTCCATCTTAGACATTGTTTTTCCATCTTTATTCACTAAATCCCACTTATTAACAACCAAAATAACTGCTTTTCCTGCTTCATGAGCATTTCCAGCAACATGTTTATCTTGTTCGATAATTCCTCTATCGCCATCAACAACAACCAAAACAACATCACTTTTTTCAACAGCTGATAAAGCTCTTAAAATAGAATATTTCTCAACATTTTCATAAATCTTACCTTTTTTTCTGATACCAGCAGTATCTACAACAGTATATTTTTGTCCATCTTTTTCAAAAGCTGTATCAATAGCATCTCTTGTTGTTCCTTCAACATCAGACACAATAACTCTTTCTTCTCCTAAAATGGCATTTGTTAATGAAGATTTTCCAACATTAGGTCTTCCAATAATAGAAAAACGAATTTCTTCATGTTCAGCTTCTTCAACACTTTCAGGTAACAAATGAATAATTTCATCTAAAATATCACCAATCCCAATACCATGACTTCCTGATGTAGGAATAGGATCTCCAATACCTAAACTATAAAAATCATAAATATCATTTTTATAAATTTGATCATCGATCTTATTAACAGCCAAAATCACTGGTTTTTTAGATTTTTGTAATAATCTTGCAACAAATTGATCTTCTCTAGTAATACCTTCACGCCCATTCACAACAAATAAAATAACATCAGCTTCTTCAATCGCAATTTCAGCCTGTGCCTTAATTTGCTCATTAAACGTTGCATTTTCTATTTCAATACCACCAGTATCAATTACTCTAAAATCTCTTGTCAACCAAGAAGCATTGGCATAAATTCTATCTCTTGTTACACCTGGAATATCTTCTACAATAGACACACGTTCTCCAACAATACGATTAAAAATTGTAGATTTACCAACATTCGCACGCCCAACAATAGCAACAACACCTTGTATCATACTCTCACTTCCTTCCTTACAATATTTATATTATTGTACTCTTTCTAAAACTAAATTCATAACATGAGCCACAACTTCATTCAATGTCATGTCAGATGTATCAATTTCAATGGCATCATCTGCCTTTTTCAAAGGAGAAATTTCACGATTCATATCCTGTTCATCACGTTTTGCAATTTCCTGTTGAATGGCTTCTAAATCTGATTCGATACCTCTTTCTATATTCTCTTTATGTCTTCTCAAAGCACGACATTCAATACTTGCAATTTGATAGATTTTAAGTTCTGCATCTTTTAATACAACTGTCCCAATATCTCTACCATCCAAAATAACACCGCCACCTTGTGCCATTTCTCTTTGCTTATTGACCAAAAATTCACGAACTGCACTATAACGAGAAACAAAGCTTGCTCCCATAGAAACTTCATTTTCTCTAATCAAAGAAGTCACATCTTCTTTGTTTAAATGAATTGTTCCATCAGGACACATTTGAATTTCAATATTTTTTAATTCTTGACTTATTCTTTCCTCATCTTCAAAAGCAATTTTATTTTTCAAAGCATAATAAGCCACGCAACGATACATCGCTCCTGTATCTATGTATGTGTAATTCAAATTCTTTGCCACCATTTTAGCAATTGTTGATTTGCCAGCGGCAGCAGGCCCATCAATCGCTATAGAAATCTTTTTCATCGTTCTCTCTCCTTCTCTAAAAAACTAAGGTTTCCCTTAGCTTAAAAAAACATTTGTTTCACAATAAGGAATACCAATACTATAAAAATAATCATGAAAGCAATAATTGCATAATTTAAAATAACAACCAGCTTGCTTTCCTCTTCTTCCTCAACAGGAGGATTATATTTCTTTACCTTCTTTTTTTCAACAACTTTTTCTTCTTCCACAACAGGTCTTCTTATATATTTCTTTTCTTTTTTAACCTTTTTTGCTTTTTTCTCTTGTCTCATTAATTCTTCAACAGTTAATTCCTGTTCATATCTTTCAAGCTCTTCAACATCTTCCTCAGGTGACATCGCAGCCAATTTTTCTAGTAAAGACATTTTCTTTTGAGGTTGTGGTTGTTCTTCAACAATTGTTTGTTCTTGCTCATATTCTACAACATGAGCAGCATTTTCTTTTTCTTCTTTTCTAATTCTTGACAAAATATCTAAACGTGTATTAAATTGTTCTTTACCCACATTCACCTTTGCTTTATTAATAGCATCTTGAACACTTTCATTATCGTGATCTAATGTTTCATAAGTCAACGGTTCTAATAAAGTATCTTCTAATTTCTTTTCTTCTTTTTTAGGCATAAATGCTAAAAAATCATCTTCTTCGTCACCAATAACGGTCTTAACTTGACGATTAATAGCAACTTCTTCTTTCATTTCTTCTCTTAAATCTTTGTATTTATTAACCCTTGTTTGTTTCTCCATTTTCCATCACCATAACACATTATAGCATAACTATAAAAATTATGAAAATAAACTTTAAAAATAATTATAATTAGTTTATAATATATGTATAAAAAATTAATAGGAGGAATAAAAAGATGTATAAAGTAACTGATGCTTGTATCGGGTGTGGAGCTTGTACTGGTGTATGCCCTGAAGTTTTTGATTTAAATGCTGATGGATTAGCTGAAAACATTATTGGTGAAGTTCCAGAAGAATTACAAGATGCTGCTAAAGAAGCTGCTGAATCTTGTCCAGTAGAAGCTATTGTTAATGAATAATCATTAAAACTTAAAGAGATTTCATCCCAATAAAATGAAATCTCTTTTTTATTTCCAATTTTTGTGATATTTGTAAAAATTTTAAAAATCATTTATTTTTAATAACATACATACTCAAACTTATATAAAGATAATTTTTCATAAAAGAAAACTGTGAAAGAACATATGTTCCTTCACAATTTACTTTTGCTTATAAAGATTCATCTCATTTTCAATAAGTTTTTTCTTTTCTTCACTTTCAATATCTCTAAAAAAAGTAATTGTATTACATTTCTTACACCAAATGAAATGTACTCCTTCTAATTCCTTATATTCAATAAAGGGTTCACTGGTCCCACATATACCACATACATTCTTCTTTTTAGAATCTAAAACAACGCTACGCATATGTCTTAACCTCCTTAATGTCCATTATAATTATAATCATTATAAATTCAATGAACTTCGTAATATAAATAATGACATATTCTTTTCTTTATAGACATACATCGACTTTATCTTTTATTTTTGATTTTCTTTTCTAAAGCGAGTGTTTTTAACTCTTTGACTTCCTGTGGTTTCATAATGCGATATTCTCCTGGTCTTAAACCTTTCAAATTCACTGTTCCAACTTGACTACGATGTAATCTTTTCACCTTATGCCCAACAGTTTCGAACATTTTTTTAACCTGTCTATTTTTTCCTTCAACAAGTTTAATCATCAACATTGTTGTTTTATGTTCCATATCTTTACCAGTCACTTTAATCTTACATGGTAAAGTTTTAACACCCTCTAAATAAATACCTTTTTCTAGTTGATGTAATGTTTCTCCTGTAATCAAACCATCAATTGTCACTTCATAAACTTTTTCTAAATGGGAACTTGGATGCATCATTAAATTTGCAAATTCGCCATCATTGCTCATTAATAATACACCTGTTGTATCATAATCCAATCTACCTACTGGATAAATACGTTCATTAACATCCTTGAAAAAATCAACCACTGTCATTCTTCCAAATTCATCACTTAATGAACAAATACAACCTTTTGGTTTATAAAACATATAATAAACCTTATTCTCTCCTTCTAAAACTCGGTTATCTACTTCAATCAAATCTCCCTTTTTCACTTTGAAACCTAATTCACTTACGACTTCACCATTGACTTTAACTCTCCCAGCACGAATCAAATCCTCTGCTTTTCTTCGTGAAGTATATCCACTTGCAGCAATTGCCTTTTGTAGTCTTTCCATAGTCTCACGTCCTTTCTTTTATCCATTATACATATAATTACATAAAATTCAAATAAAAGATAATCGCAAGAACAACTGCAAGAAAATCCATAAACAACCCCACAGCGATAGCATACCTTGTATTTTTCAAATGTATAGAAGAAAAATAAAGCGTAATAACATATAAAGTTGTATCACTACCACTTTGAATAATCGTTCCTAGTAAACTTAAAGGATGATCAATCCCAAAAACATCATATATAGAACATAAGAAAGATAACGAAGCATTAGCACTAACAGGTCTTAAAAAACCTAAAACAAAAATATCTATGGGAATATTTAAAAGTTGTATAAGTGGTCGAAAAATATAATTTAATACATCTATAAAACCACTACTTCTTAACAACCCTACAAATAACATAAATGCAACAAGTGTAATAAATAATTGTTTTACTAATCCTAAAGCATCTTTAACTCCATCCATAAACATATCCATCATATTACATTTTTTAAAAAGTCCATCAATAAAAACAATTGTTAAAAAAATAATAATGATTTTATTCATGATCAATCGCCCTTTGAACAATTAATCCTACTATAATAATTGTTATGGAAATGATAATCATATAAGGATAAAAAGCATAAAGTGATGATGCTCCATATTGATTTCTTAACATAATTATTGATGTTGGAAACAAACAAAGTCCTGCTGTATTCATAATAACAAGTGTTAACATAGCACGTGTTGGATAATGTTTATGTGGATTGATCTCTTGAAGTTTTTGAAAAGCTTTGATACCTGATAGTGTTGCAAGTGTCCCTAATCCTAGTAAATTTGCAATCACATTGGAAGATATATACGTATAGATTTTGTTTTGATATAAAACATCACCATAAATCAAATGAAGAAAAGGTCTTAATAAAAATGAAAAATAATTCATAAAACCAGTCTTTTCAATAATACTTAAAAAACCACCCCATAAACATGCTGACAAAATAAGGGTCATAACCAAGTCAAAAACAACATAAGGCGTATCCATAATTGTTATCATCATATCTTCTTCTCTATGCATCAAAATACCACATATCAAAAACAATAAGATACCATAACGCCATAACTTAGCCATTTAAAAATTCTCCTAATAAAACCATCCAATATCTCATAATTGTTTGAAATGAACCGCTTTCCTCAACTTCATAAATTTGATTTTGGGATACATAAACCTCTAAAGAATTATCCACTTCTACAAAGGTTGGTTTTGAGTATTCCTCACCTGCATAATATAAATCCTCATCAATTAAAAATGAATGTCCATTATGTTGATAAATACCTTTAGGCAATACTAATATTTTTTTATATTTTTCAAAGCATTCTTCATACATTTTCTCATGAAATTCAAAATCATTTCCACAATTCAAGGTTACAATAATCAATGATATATCATCTTTGATTGCTCTTGTAATTAAAGTTCGCCTCGCTTTTTTTGTAAATCCAGTTTTCCCACCAACACAATACTCATAATCATTAAGAAGTCTATTTTTATTTTTCCAAGTTCCCCCACCATCTTCACGTTTATACGTTTTTTTAGAAACAATATCATTGAATATTGCATTTTGACTACAATAACTCATCAGCTTTGCCATATCTAAAGCACTTGAACGATTTCCATTATCTTCTTCATCTAATCCTGTTGGATTAGAAAAGGTTGTATTTGTAAGCCCCAATTCCACAGCTTTTTTATTCATCATATCCACAAATGTTTGAATATTACCACCAACATTTTTTGCAATAACATTCGCTGCATCATTACCACTTCTTAACATTAATCCATGAAGTAAATCCTGCAATGATATTTGATCGCCTATATGTATATAGACCCCACTTCCCCATGCTTCATTCACTTCTTCTCCAATCGTATAGACATCATCTAATGATGCATTTTCTATTGCAATAATTGCTGTCATAATTTTTGAAATAGAAGCAACACTTTGAACATGATTCTCATTTTGACTGGCAAGTACATTCTGTGAATAACTATCCATCACAACATATGCTTTACCTTGAAATTCAACTGCATGAACAGGTTGTATTAAAAAAAGACACAAACAAAAAGAAAAGAACATTTTTTTCATAAATTTCACCTAAAGCATTATATGTGTTCTTTTCATTTCTATTCTTTTATCTATATGTTTTCTTAATATATTTTAAAGTTTCATCTAAGCCATGTTTTTCTAAATGTTTTAATAACTCTACTAATAATTCCCTTGTTTCTGGATGCATAATATAAGTATGTTTTCCATTTTCATAATAAACCATAGGAAAAGTATCTCTATATTTATCTCCCTGATATGTCATACTTGCAGCAACACGGTCACAAAACATTTCCAAAACATATTTTATTGGCATTTTTGCAGGTTTTAAGCCTGAACGTGTAAAATCCACCCAATATTCCCAATGATGCTTATTTCTTCCTTTATGATGTAACCATGCTTCAGAATATCCTTTTTTATCTCTTTCAGCAGAATTTGGTGATTTATTTCCCTGATAATAATAAATACCTGTTATAAATTCAGTTGGTGTATATTTTGACAAATCATGGCATATACCTTGTTTGTAAAGTCCTATACGAAAACAGAGTTTACTTACTAATATTTTATGTTTTGTGATTGTTTTAAAGTGTTTGATTGCATTCATATTCTCACCCAAAAAAAGTATACTCTATTTTTTTAATGATGTAAATCTCTTTTCTTTTTATAAAGAAGTGTTATAATGGTAAAAAATATATTGGAGGTGAATTTTATGCCTATTAAAATTGATATTCAAACAAATATTAAAGATGGTGAATTAACAATTGAATCTTGTTCACAAATTATCACTATGTTACAAGAAACTTATAAGAATTTAAGAGGAGAAATGTATAATCATTTTCTAGGCATGAAACAATTGAAGAAAGCAGTTGTTATCGCTGCAATACCTGCTGTACTTTATATTGTTTTACATGATATATTTTTTCTCTATCTAACGCCTATTTCCATTTTACTTTCAATGATGACAGGTGTCATTAGTGCTGAATTTATTACATCACAAACACGTAAACAAATTTCTCATCAAATTACTCATTTTAAAGATGTAAGAGATAGATTAATTCGTAATCAGAAATTTAATGCTTAAATCCACTATTGTGGATTTTTTATTTGTTCTAATACTCTTCTCACATTATGAGCAGCATCTTCTTGTATCTCTATGATTTGAGCACCACGCATTTTGGCTACATCTCTTAAATCACAAGCAATGGCTGTATGATATGAACAACCAATAACTATAAAAATATCTTCTGGCTCTAAGTCATAACACATTTCGTATGCTTTTTGATAATTAGGTGCAGGATCACCATATAATACAGGTTTATTATACAAACGATATGCAATATCCATCTCATCATCTTCTGGTAATCCACCATGTAATTCTAATGCATCACTTCCTGCTAATTTATGTAATCCATCAATGTTCATTGTTATAATAGGGATATGATATTGAACTAATGCATAATGGGCATCATTAGGCTTAGCACCATTCATGCTCTTTTTTAATTCTTTAATCACTTCATTGTATTCTAATGGATGTTTTTTCGCAAAACTTCTAAATAATTTCTCTCTCGCTTCTGTTTTTTCCATAAATGTGGATATTATATAAAGCTAACATTTTTTATTTTCAAATAATTCTTTATATATACTTTCACAAATACTTTTTGCATCAGATTCATCAGAAAAATATACATTTAAAGTTTCTTTTCTAATGATAAAAGACTTTTTCAATACATCCTTCTGTGTTTTAGATAACGCAGTTAATTGCGTTTTAAAATTAATATATATCCAATTATACTTGTTATATAATTCTTGATTTTTATTTTTATATTTTTTCATACTAATTTTAATGTGTGTAAGATTAATAACAAAAATTGTTCCAACGAAAATTCCAGAAGCATCTACATCCTTAATATAATCACATATTAATTGATAAAACTTTTTAATCTTTACAAAAACTCTACAAGCATAGTCAAATTTATATTGTTTAGGATCTGAAATTTCTAATTTATTAAATAAATACCACCCCAAACAATTTGATACAGATTGTGACAAATTTGAATTAATTGATTCTATAGATTTTACACCTATATAATAGAAATGATTATACACCTTTTCCTCAATTAAACTATTTTCTAATTGATCATCTAAAACGTTTATCATATAATCCTTTATATCATTATCATCTAAATTATCTAAAATTTTATCTACAATATCAAAAACATTATCAATATAAGGATACAAACTTTCATTGTCTTTAATATATTTTTTTGATCCAATATCAAATATTTTTTCTATTAATTGTATCATATTAATATACACTTCTTTTGATGTATGTCCTAATAATTTTTTCCCTAAAGTTTCAAATACTATCATATAGTCATCAAAATTATCTTCGCATAAATTTTCTTTTAAAACAAATAAAGTATAGTTATAAAGTGCATCATCCTTAGTATGTCTTATGCTTAAAGATTTTATCATGTTTTGGCTAGTTTCCTTTTTTATACCAATAGCAAATATAAACTCAAATATTTTTTCTAAAGATATAATACCAATATCTTTAGAAGATAAACTTCTACTAATTTGCATTAATTGTTCAAAAATTTTAACTTTATTTTCTTCAGAAATTTTTTCATCACTAAATAATTTTAAAAGATAATCACACATGGTATATATAATACGTTCAAATTCATAATTATTTACAATATATATCTTATATATTCTAGATATTAATTTTAATTGATTATCAATATTTGTGGATAATTCATATATATTCTTAATCATAGAAATCTCAAAAGTATGATTCTTTCCACTATAACTTTCTGCATTGATAATAGAAATAATAATTTTTAATCGATCAATATTGAATACATCCTCAATATATTCATGGCAATTGATTAAAACACTTATATAACCAGCTACGATTGCGTGCATTTGCTGATTAGTTACTTGATAATTATGAATATAAAAAGTCATAAATAAATTATCCAATTCTTCTACTAAAATATTCAAATTATCGTCATTTTGCTTATCTTGTTTCTCTATATATTTATAATAAGTATCCATCAACAGCAAAACATTTTTTGAATTATCCTGTTTAATTTCTAAAGATAAAAATTCCGAATAAATTGAAAGATACTGTTCTAATATGTGTTTATTTTTTAAATTTGATGTCACCTCTATTATTTTAAAAAATAGTTTCAAAAATTTATAAAAAATTTTGCTATCTTTTCTCATTATAAAATAAGCTATCTCTAATGATTTAATAATTCTATCTTCATTCGAATTAAGCTCTATATTACTATAATGATTTTTTATTATAACTTGTTCAGATGAACATACAATATCTAAAAATAAGTGTATTATTTTTTCATAGTCAACACTATTTTTCATACTTCTATTTTTCACTAGCCATCTGTACAGATCATCAAAGGAATTATTTATGTCGTCAAATTGATTATTCTGATTTTTTTCTACATGTCTTAACCTCTTTTTTATTCGATACTGTAAGACTTCTATATCGTTCCAAATATGTTCATTAATTAATTTTATAATCACATACAATGCTAACTCCATGATTATTAACATTGTTGTGAAAAGATTTAAATTAGCTATAAAAGAAGTATGTATTAAAAATAAAATACAAGTTGATAAACTTTGAATTACTACTGTAACAAAAAACAATACTTTCATCCATAAATATTTAAAATACTTTAATTTAGAATCAGAAATAATAAATATTACAGATAAAAAAGATATTACAAACTCAAAATTAACTGTTATTGTTGGAAATTTATATTTATTAATAAACCACAAACATAACACTATTAAAAATATAACTCCAATAATTTTAAAGATTTTTTTCATCAAAATTCGCCCACTTTCATTAAAAAAGTTTTTTCTAAAATTTTTCTTACATTATGTGCAGCATCTTCTTGTATCTCAATAATTCTTACTCCTCTTGATTTAGCGACTTCTCGTAAATCACAAGCAATAGCTGTATAATACGAACAACCAATCACCATAAACACATCATCCGATGTTAGATCATAGACCATCTCGTAAGCACGCTGATAATTTGGTGCTGGGTCACCATATAAAACAGGTTTATTATATAAAGACCAAGCAATGTCCATTTCATCATCTTTAGGCAGTCCACCATGAAGTTCTAACGCATCGCTTCCTGCAAGTTTATGTAACCCATCAATATTCATGGTAATAACAGGTATCTTATATTCAGCTAAAGCAATATGAGCATCATTAGGTTTAGCTCCATTTATATTCGCCTTAAGTTGTCTGATTACTTCATTATATTCTTCATGATGTGTTTCGGCAAAACTTCTAAATAATTTCTCTCTCACTTCTGGTTTTTCCATAAAAGTTGGTATATTTGATTGTTTTGATATTCCAGCTCCTGTAAATGCAATAATTTTCATGATTTCCCCTCCAATATAAACTTTATGATATCTTCTTCGTTTTCAAATTCATCATAATCCCCGTAATGGTTATTATTTTTATGATATTGAATACCTTGTTTTTGATTTCTTAACAAACATTCAATCAGTTTATCTTCACCATATCTTTGTAAAAATATAGAAAAAGCTCTTATTCTTGTTTTATATAAAATTGTATCTAAACAAGGAAAACTTTCACATTCATAACAACCACATAACTCATGTTCTTTACAACAGTGATAATTCTTACAATGAATTATATCTTGACAACCACCTTGTTTGCATCCTACACACTGTTCATCATCTTCACATAATGCACAAACCAGTCCACAATATCCTATTCCTCTTTCTTCCCTCATTTTCATCTCTATCCCCTCATTCTTTTTATTCATGAAAGTATTATATCATAAATAAAAATAACAACCATCAAGGATTGTTATTTTTATACTAATGAATATTATTTCTTCTTTTTCCAATCATATCAGTCACTTTTAATCTTAAAACAGTTGTCACTTTTATCATATCTGTATTAAACTTAAAATCTTCAGCATGATATTGACGCATCAAGATTTTTAAAGCTTCAAACTTATCTTCATTAGATACAATTTCAATGTTACCGTGTCCAACAACACTCGCATACCCCATTGTACAACTCATTCTTTCCTCATAAAGAATAAAATTATGATCACAATCCATCTCAAATGTTGCACGATTATCTTTAGCTATTAAATCTAATTTTGTCCCTTTATTCGCACAGTGAAAATATAAATAGACCTGATTTCCTTGTACATCTAAACCAAAATTTAATGGTACCAAATATGGATAACCATCTTCATCTTTCAATCCAAGTACACAAGAATCACATATCTTCATAATCTTAATCATTTCATCAAAATCAGTAATTTCTCTATCTTTTCTTCTCATTATAAATCCCTCCTTGTTTGCATTAACTATAAAATACTTCATCTCTTTTCAAAAAACAATACTTGTTGATTAATATGACACTTTACTACAAAAAATCAAATAAACACAGAGACTAAAATGTCATAATACTACACTATTAAAATTAATTTTCATATATGTCTTTATAAATTTGTTCTAATTGAATTGTATTTTCATAATTTTGTGAAAACAAAATGACATAAATCAAATCAAGAATATATTTTATTGACATATAAAAAACACTATCTCTTAATTGAGCACTTGTTTGTTCTACCAAACCATATAAACAATAATCACAATATTGAGCTAAACCTTCATCTAAATTTGAAGTTAAAAGAATCGTTTTAACTCCTCTTACCTTTAATATTTTAGCAATTTTCTTTAAATGAGTATTATTTCCCTTTTTACTAATAAAAATGACAACATGATCTTGACGAGTATTTAATCCTACATATAATTCTTTATCACTATGATGATACACTTGAACAAATTTCCCAACACTCCACAAAAGATGACTTGCATAATCTCCAATAGATGCATTTGTATCATTTGCAATAATATCAATATACTGATATTTACTTATATAAGCCATTACTTGAGTTAAAACTTCCATTGATAATAACTCTTTTGTTTTTTGAATAATGTTGATTTCAATCTCAGATATTTTATTAACAAGTGATAACATATCTTCATTAGGCATAACAGATAATGTAGGATTTTTTATATTTTTCAAATCTGATACAATATGTAATTTAAAATCATTATATGATTGATATTTTAGCTTTTTGATGAATCGAATAATTGAAGTTGAACTTGTGTATGTCCTTCTTGCAAGCTCACCTGAAGAAAGATGTGGTATTTCTTCAAGATGATTAATAATATATTGGATAATCACATCATCATTATCATTTAAATGATTAGCCTGTTTTATTCTATCAAAAATAGTGTCCATATTTTCACTTCCTTATAAAAAAATTATAACACAAAAAAACAACAACCATAAAGATTGTTGCAATAAATATTATTTTTTGTTTTTTCTCTTTGCAATAATATCACTTATATCAAAAGGTTCATCATCTTTAGACATTGAATAAACATCCATAAATGGAACGTCTTCAATCTTCCTTAATGGAAATTCAGACTTTGCAGTCACATGATGCATATCACATACAATTTTTCCAATAAACATTGGTGGCATTGTTTTTCTACTTTCTAAAGGCACAATATCTCTATTGTTACATGTATATAAAAGATCATAACCTCTCCTGAATGTATCATAATCTTCTTTAACATCAATAACTTCAATCTTTCCTTTAGCAATCACACTCCTATAATCATGCCTATGCCCTTTATAAGGTCTATCAGGAAAATCATTAAACATACTAAATTCAAGGCAGACTTTAGGATCATTTCTCATTAAATCTAACTTATGTCCTCTTTTCATAAAATGAATATAAACAACTAATTCCTTTTCATTAATTTCAAATCCAAAATTAGTTGGTACAACATAAGGATAACCATCTATGTCATGTAATCCAATATGAACATGACTAAATTGTTTTAACATTGCTTCAATCAATTCAATTTCTACAACTTCTCTTTCAAAATGTAACATATTCTCTTCCTCCAACATGAGAATAACTCATAAAATATGTTTATTCAAGAATTTATATTTATTTTGAAATATCACTACAATAATATTCAACATATATATAATAAAATTGTCATAATGCAACACTAAAAAATAAACACTCATTCCAACTTCCCACCATGATAATAACATTCATAAATTTTTTCATCCTGATAAAAAATATCCTCATAACCATGAAAATAATCTATATCACCATCAACTTTATTATGATAGCAATAATCACCCTTAGTATAACTCTCAGGTCCTCTATATGGCAAAGAAACAGGAACTCTTTTCAATGCTTCTTTTAAAAAATCTCCATCAAAATTCTTTCCAATAACTCTCCCATAATAATTCATAGACCAAATTGGAATATCATGTTCATAAACAATTTCTTCACCTGAAAACTTTGAACTTCCTAAAAAACTATCTAAATACTTATAACAACCTTCTTGATATACATAATCATGAGAACCCATTCTTGATGAACTGACTTTTCCTTTTTTATTAGCATATGTCTCTTTCTTTTCCTTCACCAAAAAAGCATTTAATTCATAAATATTCATATCTTTTGTATCAACAGTTACACAATCATCATCTTTTACTAATGTATCTATTGTAATACCAAATAAATTTGATAAATCAATCAAATACTCAAGACCAGGTAACACAATACCACTTTCCCATTTGGTTATAATCTGTCTTGAAACATTTAAATAACTTGCTAAATCCTCTTGTGTCAACATATTCTTTTTTCTATAATACTTTAATTTTTCATTAAACATTATTTTCACCTCAATACCAGTGTATCTTTTCATCTTATAACAATCTAGC
>CAJUJC010000022.1:20979-22282 GCA_910586805.1 uncultured Erysipelotrichales bacterium
GACTTATTTTTGTTTTTCCAATTGTTTATAATAATCCTTTGTTTTTTCTATATTTTCTTGAACCTTTTTCTTAAAACCATCTTTATCAATATCTTTATATAAGAAAGATATTAATTCTAATCTTTCATCATTATTTTTATTTTCTAAAACAAAATCAATAGAATAAAAAGTAACATTGTTTTGATCAAAAGATTTTTTTATCTTCATCAAATATTCACACACTTTATCAATATTCACCTGTTGATCATTAACATAATAAACAATACTTCCATATTTTTTTCCTAATTCACTTATATCATATTCTTTATTTAAAATCATTTCATCTTTTTCTTTTTGACTCATATCATCTAAACTCTTTAAAGTCCCATAACGAATATCATGATAAGGTTCTTCCTTTTGTAATACTAACTCTACATATTTTCTATATTGCATTTCTAACCTACTCCATGTATTCCACTTATTCACCACATTTTCATAATCATCTTGTATAAAATTTCCATACCAATGATAAGCTAATGAAAAATATTCATCTTGCATTGTTGGTGATTGATACCTTGCATAGTAATAACCATCTTTAAAATTATAAATAACATCTTTGAATTCATAATCTTTTGTTGGAAACCTCTCTTCAACATAATCTAAGCTCTTATATTGTATAATTATTTTAGAAAGAAAATTTCCTTGAAAAGATATATACATATAAAATAAACAAATGATTAATCCTACACCAATACATAGTGCTAATTTCTTTTTCATAGTTCTTCCTCCTTCTTTAACCCATAAGTCAAACATATATCAATAACAACACCAACACTCATAAACATCCAATATATGAAACTATAAGCTAATGCAGCGAATAGTGATGATACACGATGATAAAATAATATTGATTGACTTAAAAATACAAATATATATATCAAATAAATATTCTTTTTCAACAAATGATAACCTAAACCACCAATAAAAGGTATTAAAATAAAATTATGAAATTGATAACTTGTTGCAGTAAAAGATGTTGCTATAAAAATAAGTAAAATAACAATCCCTATACTCATTCTTTTTATTTTCTTGTTCCACTTCTTATTTAACATCACCTCATCATAAACAACAGTTTTTTGCAATAAACGACGACAATCTTCACAATGATGACAATGTTCATCAACAAAACGAATACTCTCTTCACTTGCTATTCCATCATTCACTAATGGTATTAAATCTTGTACAATCATACATTCTTTATTCATCTTCTTCACGTATACTCAATTTAGGTCACTAAGTTGAGTATTTTCTCCTTTCTGACCTT
>CAJUJC010000023.1 GCA_910586805.1 uncultured Erysipelotrichales bacterium
ATAGTGACCTGCTTTTGCTTTATCAAGCATTTCTTTAGCTGAAACTAATCCCATATGTATATTCTCCTTTTCATTTTTTTACATACTTATCATACACCAAAATTCAAAAGATTTCCATATTTAGTCATGCTTTTTTTACGAAATCATTGAATTTTAAATAGCAATAAAAATATTATTTTATTTTTTTACAAATATCCACAAATAATCAATATTTAATCATAAGATACAGTTTTATAAATCAAGACTGTCAAGAGCCTCACCTAGTTGTTTTAAAGCTTTCTTTAACGTACTTCTTGGACAAGCAATATTAAATCTTTCAAATCCTTCTCCACCTGTACCAAAAATATAACCTTCATCTAACCATAAATGCGCCTTATTTAACATAAAATCTTCCAATTCATCTTTATTCATACCTAAACATCTCATGTCAACCCATATTAAATATAGTCCTTCAGGTTGAATGACTTTAATATCAGGAAATTTTGTTTCAAAGAATTTTTTCATATAGTTGATATTCTCTTGAAGATAATCTAACAACTCATCAACCCATTTTGCTCCATATGTATATGCTGCCTCACACGCATCCAAACCAAAAATATTAGGATCATTTACTCCACATGATGCCTTCATTTCTATAAATTTTTTTCTCATTTCTTCGTTTGCAATGATAATATTTGATGTTTGTAAAGCTGCAAGATTAAAAGTTTTAGAAGGAGCAGTACAAATCACAGAAAAATCTTTAAAAGATTCATCTACATTATAAAAAGGAACATGTTGGTAGTCATTATATACAAAATCCATATGAATTTCATCACTCACAACAATAACACCATGTTTCTTGCAAATTGTCCCGATTAACTGCAAATCATCCTTTTTCCACACTTTTCCAATAGGATTATGAGGATTACATAAAATAAACATCTTAACATCATTTTCAACAATTGTCTTTTCAAACACATCGAAATTGCATGAATACTCATTCCCATCAAAATCAAGTAAACATTCTACAACCTGTCTTCCATTGAGTTGAATAGATGCATCAAAAGGATAATAAACTGGTTTCATAATCATAATATGATCATTTTCTTTTGTATAAGTTTTAACAGCTAATTTTATTGCTGTTACAATACCTGGTGTTAAAACAATCCATTCTTTTTCCACTTCAAAATGATGTCTTGTTTTCATCCAATTGATAACAACTTGATAATAATTTTCTGTTGGCTCAGCATATCCAAAAATCCCATGACTTGCTCTTTTCTTCAAAGCTTCTTTAATCTCAGGAAGTGTTTCAAAATCCATATCAGCAACCCACATTGGAACAACACGTGGATCTTGAGCCTTTTCACCATCAAACTTTACACTATTTGTATGTCTTCTTTCAATCACCTTATCAAAATTATACATTTTCCTTTAATACCTCTTTTCCCATAAATTCTTCTTTTGAAAAATGAAATAGTGTTAATCCTAATGCCATAGATAAATTTAAAGAATCTATTTTCTCACCATGAGGAATAAAAACACTTTGTCCATAATTCAAATAATCATCTGGTAATCCACTACTCTCATTACCAAATATCAAAGAATGTTTTTTACAAGTTGTTACACTATGAATATTTTTAGCACCTTTCAGCATCAATGGATAAAATTCTCTCTCTTTATACTCTTGATAATATGTTTCAAAATCATCATAATACTGAACATTCAAATGAAAAAAAGCACCCATTGAAGCACGAATAACTTTAGGATCAAAAATATCAACTGCTGGTCTTACAATAATTAAATTTTTATAATGAAAACCTAACATTGTTCTCATGATTGTTCCCATATTCCCCATATCCATGGGATTAACAAGTACAACATGATTTTCATCTTCAATGATACTTTCATATTTTTTAAAAACACCTATCGCAAAACAATTGTTTTTAGGACTTAATTTATCAATTGTCTTATCATGGATATCTATATGAATATGATTTTTATCACACAATTCTTTAATAACAGGATAACCCTTATTTTGTGTAATTGAAGAATGAACAATAACTCTAATAACATCTTGAGGTCTTATTTTTAATAATTCTATCGTAGGGAAAACCCCTAATGCATATGAAATTTCATCACCTTTTTTATAAATTTTCATATTTTACCTCATATTAATCTTTATTCATTTTTTGAAGAATCTCATATTCTTTCATTGCACTCTCTTTTAACGATTGAAAATGTTGTTTATCATAGTTTGCACCTTGATCAATCATATCAAGTAATTCATCATACTTTTTAACAATAACAGCATATAAAGATTCTTTGATAACATAGTCTAATTCATTGTGGGCTTGCATAGCAAGTTGATTAATAGACTTATATTGTTCTTTAAATAATTCATCATAATTGACTTTTTGTTTTTTTGAAAAAAATCCCATACACAATTCCTCCTGCTACTATTGTACTGAAATTTAAAACAAAAACAAAGATTTTTCTTCAATAATGTGAAAGTTAGAAATATACTCTTTTCATTATTCATGTTATAATGAGGCGAAGGAGTGAGAATATGCATAAATTAGCTTGTCCAAAATGCCATAGTCCCCTATTAAAAGTAGGAAAAACATACCAATGCCAACACAATCATTGTTATGATATTGCAAAAAGTCAATACATCAATTTATTATTAAATCCTGATAAAGCAACCAATAATCCTGGTGATAACAAAGAGAGTTTGTTATGTAGAAAAGCATTTTTAAATCAGGGATATTATGATGTTATTTTAAATGAAGTTGTAAAATATATACAAAATCATGATCGTAAAAATATGCACATTTTAGATTTAGGATGTGGTGAAGGCTATTATACTTATCAAATGAAACAACAATTAAGTGCTGATGCGACTGCTTATGGATTAGATATTTCTAAAGAAGGAATTGCATTAGCATCTAAATATACAAAAGACATTCATTGGATTGTTGGTAATTCTAAAAATATTCCTATTGTAGATAAATCTTTGGATGTTATTACAGCATTGTTTACAGTTGTAAATGTTGATGAACTGAGAAGATGTTTAAAAGATGATGGATATATTATTCATGTTACTGCAAATAATAAACATTTAATTGAATTTAAAGAATTAATTTATGATGAGGTGAAAGTAAAATCTGATGAATTTATAAGATTACCTTTTCGTGTTATTGAAAGTTATGATTTTATTGAAAAAATTCATTTAAGAAACAAAGAAGATACTCTCAATTTATTAAAAATGACACCTCACTATTACCATATCAAAAAAGAAAAACGTCCTATTCTTGATACATTGAATGAGTTTGATGTAACCATAGATATAAAAATAACTGTTTATGCAATATAAAGTTCATTATCCTTATATTACGTTTACAATTCATTCACCTATATCTATACAAGATTTCTTTAAACAATTTCATTTATCAAGAAAAACAATTCATTTATTAAAACAAAATAAAGATTATCGTGTCAATAAAAGATTTGTATCAGAGAATACAATTTTGTTGAAAGGTGATCAATTCACTGTTAAGGCTTTTCAAAAAGATGATGAAATGTATCCACCTCTTTTTGATGATTTAGATATTATTTACGAAGATGAGTTGATACTTGTTGTTAATAAGCCATCATTTATAAATGTTTATCCTGATGATCCTACCAAAATAAATTCTTTGTCAAATATTGTTAGTGGGTATTATCATATGCAAGGTTATCATATTCCCGTTCGCTATATTCACCGTTTGGATTATGAAACAAGTGGCTTAGTTTTATTTTGTAAGTGTGCCTTCATACAACCTTTACTAGACTATCAATTATCTACTAAAGATATACATAGAGAATACTATGCAATTGTAGAAGGAAAAATCAATGATAAAAAAGAACATGATATTGATAAACCAATTGCTAGAGATAGACATCATAATCAAAAAATGCGTATTTCTTCTACTGGAAAAAACGCGCATACAACATATAAAGCTATTCAAACAAAAAAGAATTTAACTTTAATAAAATGTGTGTTACATACTGGACGTAAACATCAAATACGTGTACATATGGCTTCTCATAATTATCCATTATTAGGAGATAACCTCTATAACAAACCTTCATCTCTTATCAATAGACAAGCCTTGCATGCCTATAAATTACAATTTGAGCATCCATTCACTAAAGAAAAAATAACACTTATATGTCATCTACCTCAAGATATGAAGAATATTATTGATCCTCATTTGTAGGATCTTTTTCTTTTCAATAAATGCATAAAAATGTTATTTCTCTTTTCACTTCATATTTTTGTTAAAAAACTTTGATTTGTTTCTAAAATCTATGTATGGTAAATCAAGTTGATTAAAAATTCCCTCATATGACTGAATCAACTTCTCCTTAATCTTCCCATAATATTTTGCTGTCACGACACAATTTAAAACAATACAAACAACTGCATATATGACTGGGAATGAAAATGCTATGAAGAGTGGTACTTCAAACGAAAATAACACCACAGATACAATACTCACTATAAGCACATTATTTATCAAACTTGAAAAATACTCTTCACTCAAATTGGAATAAAACTTATAATCATCAAGTTCTTCTATCATTTCAGGTAATTGATGACTAATAAAAGTATCAAGAAGATTATAATCGACAAGGTCTATATTTTCGTTTAAATGCTCATAAAGTCGGGTATAACTATAAGAAGTATAAACCTTATCTAATAATAACATCTTTTGCATCAATAATTTTACATCTTTTTTCATATATATCACCCACTTCTATTATACACGGGGCTACCTATTTAGTAAATGGCTAAATAAACATTTCTTAAATAGGCACTTACGATATAAAACTAATTTTTGTACAATAATGAAAAAGAGGCGATAAGTATGAAATATGGATATTTAAAAAATAATATTGAAAAATTATTAAAAGAAAGAAATATTAGCAAAAATAAAATTTGTGCTGATTTAGAATTATCAAGAGGAAATTTCAATAAATATTGTCAAAATAAATTTCAACGTATTGATGCAAATTTTATATGCAAGTTATGTTCTTATTTTGAATGCACCCTCGACGATCTTTTTACATATGTACCTGATAATGATAAGAAATAGTCTTTGAAAAGAAAGACTATTTTTTTCATATTAATTATAGCATACTCAAAACAATTTGTATATTCTTTTAGCAAATTTTGTTTAAAATATATTTTTCAAACTTTTTATATAAATCATATGAAATCATTTATTATATTATATATCGTTTTAATAATACCTCTTCCCATTATTAAACTTACAAAAAAAAACTGCCTTTACGACAGTTCTTCCGTATCTTGTATTCAATTACGGGAAAACGAATACTATTATAGATATTTGGGACGAATACAATAATAGCATAATTTTTAGTACAAAATTTTCAAAATATGAAAATTTTAGAGTTTTTTAAACTTCATCTCTATCTCAAAACAAACAGTTCCATCTTTTAATCTTCCCTCAACAACATAACATAATTCATCATGCCCAATATACAATTCAATAAATTCATTAGGTCTTACTTCCTTTTTATAATGAATTGTTATTTCTTGAATATAAGCATCTTTGTGAAGTCTATAATCAATAATATCTAATGCCCATTGAATATAACGTGTATTATTCATATGTTGATTAATATCTAAATCACTATACAAAACTTGCCTCTCACTATGAAAATGTAATGAAAAAGGACTATCAATTGTATATGGATCTTCCAATTTTATATCATGCTCTACCTGAGGTATATGAAGACCTATTCGTTTAGGAACAACCATTCTTCTTTTTTCAATATCAATAAGTGTCCAAACAGAAGAACAATGCCCAATTTGCTTACCTTCTTTATAAATAAAATAATATCTAGGGAAACTCACAAATGATCCATTATTCACAATAGTCAATAATTCAACATTATCTCCTAACATAATAGGTTCATCTAGCACAAGTGTCTGTTTAGCAACAACCCATCCATATTTCTTCATCATATCAACATTCCACATTCCTAACTTTTCAGCATTTGTAGTTGCAAGCAAAGAGAATTGATTAAACAAATGACATAATTGATATCTTCCCATATAATCAACATCACATATTCCAATATGATGTGTTTCTTTTGTATACAAATCTTCCATATTTCCACTTCCTATGTGTGTATTATATACTATGAAAACTGATTAAGAAAGTTTATTTTAATATATTTGCATTTTTAACTATACGAAATCAATTTTTCCATGTATAATAAAACTAATGATATGAAAGGACGTATAAAAATGGATAATTTTTCTGAAATACTTTTATCTATATTTTCTGTATTATTAATCCTTATCTTTGCTTGGTTTACTTTTACAATTGCCAATATTTTTGTGACCATTCGTAAATGTAAAAAATTAGACAATTCATTAAAGTTCTGCTTTAATACATCAGGGAAAATTGTTTACTTACTATTATTTGTATTATATATTGTTGGTACAATTGGTGGTATTGCAGCTGTTGTTTATGGACTTATGAATGACAATATGAATTTCTATCGTAATGGAATTAATCTTGCTGCATTTGTATCTGTTGTCTTTGGATATATGCTTTCTTCAATCGTATTGGTAGGTAGAAAGAATATGATGGTTGGTAGAATGATGATTGATTATAGAAAATTGAAAAAAGTAAATTATACATATCAAAATAAAATGTCATTTGTTTATGCACAACATGACTATAATTTCTCTACACGTTTTGTAGATAAAACTCAATTAAGGAAAATAATTTCTAAATAATCCCCTTTCTTTAGAAATTATTTTATAAATTAAAAAAGATAACATAAAGCTTCAATATGTTATCTTTTTTTCGTTTTGCCATTGTTTTTATATATTTTCACATTATAATAGATAAAGAGGTGATTGACTATGTTAAGAAATAATCATTTTTATAAAATAGATATGCTTATATTATCACTACTGTCAAAAAAAGATTTATCATGTTTAGAGATGACTCATTATATTCATGAATTATCAATCGAATATATCAATATCAAAGTAGGTGTTCTCTTTACATTTTTATTTCATCTTGAACAAGCTCATCTGATTTCTAGTTATAAAGAAACAACAACAATGTATCATATTGAAGAGGCTGGACGTACTCGTTTAGAAATGCTAGTTAGAGAATATGAACAAATGATTTCAGGAACAAAAAATCTTTTAAACTATCATTTTATAGAGGAGTAAGATTATATGAATAAGTACGCAAAGAAATATTATAAAAAAGTATATAAAGCATTTCCTCAACACTCTCAAAATGAAAAACAATACCTTCAACATTTTAAAGAAATTATTGAAGATATTGAGTGTCAAAGTTATGATGACTATGTAGACATACTAGGACAACCCTATGATATTGCTTGGTCATATTATAAACATATTGACTATTCTTTAATGATTGAAAAACTAAAAACACAAAGATTAATACAAAAATTTATTGTAAGTATTCTTGTGTTTATTGCTCTTCTTACACTTTGGGTGTCCTATTTAAAATATGTGGAATTCCAATCTTATCAAAATGATTATTACTATACAGATACTTATATATCCTGATAATTTGTGACTAGGTTAAGAGATTGAGGTAAAATCTTAAAACAATAGTCACTATTTTTATATCTTTCTCCATCCATATTACTAGAACCATTGATAATCACTTTCACATGCTTTGCTTTAAAAAAATGAACTTCTTTTCTTTTATGTAAGTTTCCACTTATTAAATAACCTAATAAATAAGGTATTTTCGCTTTAGGAACTTTTTCAACAACACATATATCCATGTAACCATCAACAATCTTAGCTTGTGGTGTAATCCTAAAACCACCACCATAATATTGTCCATTATTAACAGTACACAATGTTATACATCCCTGATAAACAATCTTTCCATCAGCTTCAATTACAACTTCATCAAACTGATATTTAAAAACATTTTGCATAATTGAAACCAAATAACTTTTTGATTCAGGAACAAGAGGAACATGCATTGTATCATGAACATGGTTACCAATAACCTTATCAACACCAAAACATGTCGCATTGACATAATATTTATCATTCAATTGAATTGTATCTATCTTGCAAACAGGATGACTTAAAGATTGTTTTACAACATCTAAAGGATCTTTCACAGGTGTAAGAAGACGACAAAAATCATTTCCAGTTCCTAAGGGTACAACAACCAATTCATGACTCGTATTAACAATATCTTGTACCATATTATTTAAAGTTCCATCTCCCCCAACACAATAAATACGTGTAGGTACCTTTAATTTTTGAATAACTTCCCTTGTTTCTTTTGAAGAATGACTATAAATTATTTCATAATCATAGTCCTTCATAATATCATGAATATGTTCTCCAAACTCATAATCTTTTTTTGTTGATTTTAAAATAAATAAATGTTTCATTATCTACACCTCACATAAAGTTATATATCTTATAAAATGTCCTTTTTGAATATGACAGCTATCTATAATCCTATAACCCACATTTTCAAGCTCTTTTTCCATCATAATATGAGAAACCAACACAAGTCGTTTGGCAATCTTAAATACTGCATACAACAAAGAAACTTGCTCTTCATAGGTAAATGGGCTATAAACACCATAAGGAATATCCATAATGGCTACATCAAAATTTGAGGTCAAGTCATGAATATCTTTCTTTTCAATAAGAAGTGGATCATAACAAAAATGTTCCAAGTTTAGCCTTGCCTGATATGATACATAACGATTAATATCATAACCCCTTATATTTAACCCCATACTTAAAGCTTCCAATACAACAGTCCCTATACCACAACATGGATCAACTATTGATAACTGCTTTTGGTGCCCTACTGCAATATTGACTAAAGTTCTTGCATCCCTAATATTTAAAGAATGTGAATAAGAATGTGGTTTTTCATATCGTAAGCTCCATACCATATCATTTTCATAAATCCCAACTAACCACTGTTCATGTATTTTTGTAATAGCAATAATAACTTGAGGATGCTTCATATTTACAGAACCAGCTATGGGAAAAGCCACTCTTTTACATTTTTCTAAAGAATCCTGATAATCAACTTGTGTTATTTCATTTTTTAAATAAATAACTTTAAATTCATAGTAAATCAGTTGATCTTCCTCAATATCTTTGATAATTTTATCAAAGTCCTGATGCATATAATGAATGTGTAGTTTTCCTTTTATATATACACTTCTTTGATAATCAAAATCTTGATTTGTCAAAAAATATTTACTTGTCATGTCTTCATGAAATATTTGTTTAAATTCCATTTCACATAGTTCTTGTTCATTGGGTGAATAGTTATAGATATATAGATATTTTTTCATAGGACCTCTCTTATTTATTTCTTACATATTTGTCATCTTTTCTTTTTATAGTATACATAAATTTAGAAATGTTGTAAAATAGAGTTACATTTATTGGAGGTGTTTATTATTTTTGGTATAGATTATTTAAAAGAACATTTTACACATAATCAAAGATATATCATTGTTGCTATTTTTTCAATGTTTTTACCTTTCTATATGTGTGGTGCCATTTTAATCTTTTTGACTATTCGTTTATTATTAAAGGGAGAAATACAACAAACTTATAAACAAACTCCTAAAAGTCGTTATATTTTATTCTTTTGTTTATTGACCTTTATTGTTTCTTTGTTTTATAAAAATTACATTGGAGCATTATGTAGTATTGGATTACTGTTTATATTTTCGTTTGTTTTATATTATCGCATAAATGTTACAGAGGAGCTTTTTGAGTTTATTACAAATGTTATTATTGTGATGAGTATATTTGCAGCCCTTTATGGTTTGGTTGAGTATATGGCTATTTTAAATTCTTTTGACATCAATCAATTTGAAATTCATATTTACAATAATCCTAAAGATAGAATTAATTCTATGTTCTTTAATGCAAACTATTATGCAATGATGATAGAATTCTTTGTATGTATTACTTTTTATAAAATATTAAAACTAAGAGATATTAAAATAGAGTTTAAAAAATTTTTCTATTATATTCTTGTTATTCTATTAAATTTGTTCTTATTGTTGTTGACAGGATGTCGTACAGCATGGCCTACTTTAGCAGCGGGAATCCTGACTATGCTCATTGTTGATAAACATTATAAAACATGTTTGTGTATATTCACTTGCGTATTATTTATATGTTTATATTTCTTATTAAATCCTTCACAATTTCCACGTGTTGATAATATTGTATCCTATTTTATGACAAGATGGAAAATTTGGGAAGTAGCTATTCAAAATATTACAACTCATCCATTATTTGGAGAAGGTCCTATGACTTATATGCACATTTATCCATTATATAATGGACATCCTACTGAACATGCCCATAGTATTTATATTGACCCTGTGTTATGTTTTGGAATTGTTGGTATATTAACAATCTCTCCTTATGTTATAGATAATATAAAAAGATTGTATCATTTATGGAAACAAGGTATAGATAAAACTTTAGTGTCTTTAGTTGTTTCATTTACTGTTATGATATTTGTACATGGAATATTAGATTATACAGTGTTTTTTGTTCAAACTGGTTTCTTGTATCTTTTAATAGCCAGCTCATTTGATGTATATAGGAAAAAACTTGGTTATCAATGATAAACCAAGTTTTTTTATGACTTTTTTCTCTTATTTGTCTTAATCGTTTACTATTAAGCTTAAATAAATACTAAATTGTAAATATTCCTAATGTTCCAAGTATAGAAGAAATTAATATAATTAATATAAATATTGGAGCAATATATTTAATCATAACAATGAATAAATTTTTCCTTTTAAACTCAGAACTTTGTGTGATTTCATCAACAATAGCTTTGGGTTTAATAATATAGCCTATGAATAAACAAGTTAATAATGCAGCAATAGGCATTAAAATACTGTTACTAATAAAATCAAAGAAATCTAAGAAACTCATATTTAAAGGTTGGATTGCTGACCAAATTCCAAATCCTAATGAAGATGGTAAGGCAATGATAAGTGTAAATAGAAATACAACAATTGTTCCAACTTTTCTACTCCATTTAAACTTATCACAAAAAATTGAAACAACCGTTTCCATTAACGATATAGATGAAGTTAATGCTGCAAATAACACAAGCAAGAAAAATAACGCACCAATAATCGAACCAAATGGCATAGAAGCAAAGACTTTAGGCAATGTCATAAACATTAAACCTGGACCTGCATTGATAGATGAGGCATCTCCTCCACTAAAAGCAAAGACTGCTGGAATAATCATCATACCAGAGAAAAATGCAATACCTGTATCAAAAAATTCAATTTGAGAAATTGACTTTTCCAAATCATCTTCTTTTCTCATATATGAACCATATGTAATCATAATCCCCATTGCTATGGACATAGAATAAAATAATTGTCCCATAGCTCCAACAACAGTTTTTAAAGAAAAACGACTAAAATCAGGAGTGACATAGTATAAAAAACCATCCCATGAACCTGGTAAAGTGACTGAATATACAGCAATACCTACTGTTAAAACAACCAATAAAGGCATTAATATTTTTGAAACTTTTTCAATACCTTTTTCAACACCAAGAAAAACAACCAAAGTTGTAATTAAAATAAACATACCTAACCAAAATATTGGCTCTGCTGTTTGAGCAATAAATGTACTAAAAAATGTATCATTTGCTGCCAATGTTGTTTGTCCAGTTGCAAAGACAGTCAAATATTTCATGACCCAGCCACCAATAACGCTATAATAAGGTAATATGATTATAGGAACAAGAGCACCAATATAACCAATAAATGCATATTTTTTATTTAGTTTACGAAAAGCACCAATCGCACTTAATCCCGTTTTTCTACCTAGAGCAGCTTCTCCAAGTGCTAAAGCAAAACCAAAAGTTACAACTAAAATTAAATAAACAAACAGAAAAATACCTCCACCATATTGAGCTGCCAAATATGGAAATCTCCAAATATTTCCTAAACCAACTGCGGATCCAGCTGTTGCTAAAACAAATCCTATTCTCCCTGAAAAATGACTTCTTTTTGTATCCATAAAATTCTCCCTAACTGATATATTTTTCAACATATAATCAGTATAATATCATATTTAGAAATGAAACACAACAAACTAAAAAAGTTTAGAAAACAATCTCATTCAATCTAAACTGACACTATTTATAACATGAAAAAGAAGATATATCATAAATATGTTCATATATCTTCTATGTATTTTAATCAATAATAATTTCATTTTCTTATTCAAGCATAATAAATAAACGAAGTCGATGCATCACTTTTAAGTTCCTGTCTCTTTCATTGCATTAGAGTTATTATTTCTTTACTCATTGCATAATTTGAGAACCATGTCCAATAAAACATTTGCTCCATTTTTACAATCTTCTTTACTTGAATATTCTTCTTTTCTATGAGAATGCCCGTCTTTTGATTTCACAAATATCATAGCAATCGGACACACATTTTTAAAGTTTTGGCTATCATGTCCTGCTCCACTAATCAATCGAGTAAATGATAAATGACGATTTCCCATAACAGATTCCATCATATTTTTCAGTCTATCTTCACATTTTACACCTTCTATATTTTGACATAATTCATATGTTATGCTTATGCCTGTTTTTTCTAATGCTTTTTCATATTTTTTCATTTCTAACAAACATTCATCAATCATATTATTTTCCATACTTCTTATATCTAAAGTCAATGAAACATGATCACAAATAACATTAGATGACCCTGGGAATGTGTTTATTTTTCCAACAGTTGCTACTGTATAAGGTTTATTTTTTACAATGTGAGTTATTTCGTTTATCCAGTTACACATAGCAATGACTGGATCAGTTCGATAATTCATAGGTGTTGCTCCTGCATGAGCACTAACACCCTTTATTTTTATCTTGTACATTCGTATATAGGGTATTCCTTCTACTATACCAACACTACAATCATTGTCTTCTAATACTTTACCTTGTTCAATATGAAGTTCTAAACTCGCATAAATAGGATTAATTTTACTCTCTTTGTATCTTTCAGGATGATAGCCTACATTTTTGATTACTTCAAATAAAGATAACCCATTGGCATCTTTCAAAAGGAAATCATCATCAGTGACTTTACCACTAATAACTTTGCTTCCAATCATTCCTCCGCCAAAACGATTCCCTTCCTCATCCTTGTAACCAATCACATAAAATGGTCTTTTTAACATAATATTGTTCTCTTTTAGTGTTTGTGCAACTTCTAAAGAACTTAATAAACCTAATGTACCATCAAACATCCCACCATTAATGACTGTATCATAATGTGAGCCAGATATTACAGGACTTTCTGTACTATTTGTAGGATTATATATCCCTATAACATTTCCAACATGATCTTCATAAACATCTAATCCTACATCAATCATTTCATTCTTTAGCCATTCTTTAGCCTGCATATCCTCTTTAGTAAAAGGCCACCTTGTTATTGCACCAGTTTTATCGACTCCTATTTTCCCTAAACTATGAATTCTATTCCAAAGTCTATCTTGATTAATATCCATGTCATCATCTCCTAATTATTTTTTACATATTTTTTATTAGTCCCTATCTCTATATCCATTCTTCGTAAAATAAATAAGCAAAGTCACTATATATTGCCTTTACTATTTCAGATAATTTTGTTCTTAAATTAGATATTGATTTAATTTAGAGTTATTGACAATATAATTCTGAAGTTCTTCTTTGTTTAGAACACAAAAGCCTCTAAAACTGTATTTATCATATTTTAACTCTTTTGTTAATCATTGAAAACAATCTTTTCTTGCAAAAACAAATACAAGATGAATTATACAAACAATTAGTTTTTATTTTATAAATTCAACATTACTTAACCACTTTATTTTCAATTGCATTTTATCATAAATCATATTATAAAACAATTACGATAGGTGTAATTGTATATTACATATACAAACGATTAGACAGATACCTTTAACGATAACTAACCCTAGTGTTAAGTTCACTATAAAAAATGCGTCCAATGCTAAAAAATCACATAAATAAATTAAACAAAAAACATATGTATCTTTATAAAGATTATGTTACAAACAATATCTTACAAATCAAAACATATGTTCTTTTTTGAGTTTTTAAACTATCAAGAAAATTGAAATTATCTTTATTTCATCACTGTTTATTACATTGTTTCATTTGTGGTGTGAGTAATTAATCACCTATTACTTTAAAACACTTTGATTTTATGGTAATTTTTTTGAATTATAAATACATATAGTTATGTTTTCACGGAAAAATCTACGATATTTGTTTATTATTATATATTGGTCATATAAAGATTTCATCCATTTTTTATGTACATATATCATTTTTTACATTATTACTGATGTTGATAACTCTCGTTCAATGATTTCTTTACCATCCTCATCATCTTCCTTATAACAAGCAATAAAAACAGTATTATACTTATTCCTTACTACATTCAACCTTATTATTAAAGTTTTGTAACATCTTTTTTTATCAACATCCTTTTCTTTATTCATTTTTTCTGTAAGCATTTCAATTTGTTCCTGTAACTTTTCTACAATCCACGCTAATCTATAAATTGGTCTATATTGTTTTAATTGAATTATTTGCTTTTTTGCCTTTTTATCTTTTCCTTCAATCTTTCCTCTATACCTATAAAAATGCTTGTTCATATCAACTTCTACTGGATTATAAAACAGTAAATTAGTAGTAAAATCTCCATCATGAATATTAGACTTTGCTTGATTACACTTTTTACATGAATACATCAAATTGTTATAATCAATTTTTAATTCAGGATGTAATTCCTCAAATTTTTTATATGGAACAAAATGTTCAACTTCAAAATATGTAGTAATTGATTTATCAGATAAATTACAATATGCACAGCGACCATAAAAGTCTTTTTTTAAAAAAGATTTATACATATGATAATCTGTATATTGTCTATCACATGTTCTTACTATTCTTAATTTTCTAAATGGATAAACTTTATTCATTATTTAATATATCCTCCACCCTGTCTATCAAATTAAAGATATCATCATAATTAACTTCTTCCAATTGTTTTTGAAGATAAGATTTATTTATAATTTTATAATTACTTAATTCATCTTCAAATAAAAATAATTTTTTCTCTAATATTTCATCATATGATTCTTCAATAATACTTCCTTTTAATTCGTTAATACGTCTTTCTAAATACATTTTATTTTCTAAAAATCTATTAATATTTCTTATAAATTTCTTTGCATATTCCAAACTATTATCATCAAAAGATAAAAAACTTTGTTTATCATAAATTTTATCTGAATCAACCATATTTTCCTTAAGAGCATCATCTTTATAATTTGTTAAAATAACTAACGGAAATTCTCTTAATTTTTTATAAAAATATTTGTAAATATCTGTTCCATCAACACTTCCATACTTTGAAGTATTACTTTGATCTATTATCAATGCCTGAATTTTCTCTGATAAAATGTCTCCTTCTATTTTACTAATTAATTCTTTATTTAAATTGTTACTTAAAAGATTATTTATGTCGTATTGAACATATTTAACATTTGTATTAACTTTATTTATTGTCACCATTATTAAATTTCTATCTATCTGTATATCATCAACAATTCCAATATTAATCATTAATTTCTTCGCTCCTATCCATTGGTAATAAAATTGTAATTAAGAATCCTAGGTCAGGTTTTTCCACAACAACTGAACCATTCATTTTATTAATGGAATCTTTTATAAAAAACATTCCTAATCCAGTTCCTTTAGATCCATCCTTGTAAATTTTTGTACTCTCACCAATATCGAATATCTTAGATGGATTATCATTGTATTTTTTATCAAGTTCTATACCACTATTAAATAACTTTATTCTAATAAACTGTTCATTCGATGATATATCAATGCTTATATATTTTTCTCTTCCTTGTGTTCTATCTAAAAACCAACATGAATTTAAGATAAAATTATTTAAAATTAGATATAAATCACAGATTGCAACACTTAAAAAATATTTTTTATCTTCATTAATATTAATTTTAATATACTTTCTTTTTAATAACGATTTCCACATATTAGCAATCTTATGAAAGATTGTATTGATACATATAGATTTTTGTTCGATATTGCTGTTTTCTACAGTTGCCATAACCACATCTACCCATGATTTCAAAATCTTGTTTGTTTCCTCAATTTCTTCTAAATAACTATATGGATTATATATTCCTAATTCTTCGATCTTTATATTTTTCAAAAGATTATTTAACGATAATTTTATAACTGCAGGTAGCGCAATTAAATTTGTCTGTATTGCCTTCAATTCATGTGAAAAAGTATTTACTATAATACCCGAAGCAGAAAATGCTCGATACAGTCTAAGTTCATCATCTTTTTCAAGACCACTTTTATGTATTTCCTTAATCGTCTCTTTATATTCAAACAAAGTATTTTGCAACTGATGATTTCCTATATCTTCTTTTTCTTCTATATTCACATCATTGCTTGTTGATCCATCATTCAAAACTTTCTGTACAACCTCATCATAATCGACTGACTTATTTTCCTTTTCAATTTCATTAGTCCATTTTGAATATTCTCGATAAAAGTACTGTCTATCAAATTCAAATTCATTAATAACACAAATAATTATATTTCTAAACGCCTCAAAAACATCTCCACTCTTAATTGATTCACGGTTTGCCATATCCTCTAAAAAAGAATTATTTTCGCGACTAATATTTATACTTCCAACAAATTGATATGGAAGCACTCTCCATTTTCCTCTTGGATGTGATGGCGCTGCTGGACTTTTTTGTGCCCTACCTCCTAAATTAAGCCAATCAAAGGAAGGTCCATCTTCCTCGCCATATGGTCTCACCTTAAATTTATCCCTATAAATTTTAATTCCTGAAAATGATTCTAATAATCTTTTCCTTCTAGAAACATTTATTCTTCTTATAATGGGTACTTCACTATTTGCATTTTTCAAAAAGTAAAATTCCATAGAAAAAGGCCCGACTTTATCTATCGATTTAATATAATCTTTTTTTCTATCAATATAATCATAAACATCCAATTCTGTATGCACAATATTTTCTAAAGATTCATATTTAAAAGGGTCTATTTTAAAAGCCTCTCTATTCCAAAATTCATTAATATTTTTTTTTATAATATTATTCTTACTAATTACTATATCAATATCTGTATACTCAGTTATTAATTCATTTCGTTCAATATCAATATTTAATTTTGATAATCCATCAAATGATGCAGAAATTTTATAATCATATAATGACTTATCAATTTTTTGGGTATTAGATATAAAATCATATTTAGAATCATAAACATTTTTTACAATTATATTAAATTCATCTGGTGTTCCTATAGGCATCAATGTTTCTAAATTATTATTTATTCTATTGAATAGATTTTTTGACCATTCTTCTCTTAATTGTTTTAAAACTATCAAAGTTCCTGTTTTCCATTCTCTACTATCAAATTTATTATAATCTATTTCATATTTAATCAAATAGTTCTTTACATAATCCCAATAATTGCATTCATTTTTATAATACTTAGCTTCAACATCCTCTATTGACTCACTATTATCAATTTTTGACCAATCAATGTGCCAGTCTATTAACTTGTCCTCATACGATTTAGTATACATTAATGTATATTTTGATAACTTATCTAATGCAAATCTTCCAATACCTTTGGCACCAGTTTTAACCCTTTTTCTAATAGGACTAACTTTATTGATTTCTTTATCATCTGTCCCAATATTCATCCATTTTGTATTTAAAATTGTTTCACTCATTCCATGCCCATTATCAATAACTACTATTTGATTATACTTTGTTATTAATTCAAATAGTTCTTTTTCATCTTCAGCGTTAAGTTTTTTCTTCTTTACATATCCTACATTTGTTTTTTCATAAAATGTAAGTATTTTCGTTATTTCATCATCTGAATGTTTTAAATTTAACTTATCTAGACTTAACTTATTTGGAACAAATGAAAAAACCATATCAAAGATAACAATTATCTCAGTAGCATCAGCATCATATCCATTTTTTATTAGTTCGACTAATGCTCCATTAGAATCATTGATATTTTCTCTACCTATTAGTCTTGCTGTTTTAGCACTAACTTTAAATGATGTACTAGGCACTTTCTTTCACCTCTTCACTTTTAAAATAATAATTTTTAAAGTCTTTAACTGACAATCTCACTGAAGATCCTCCTGCTCCTGTATTTATACCATGTAAAATTAGAAACTCTTGTAATTCATCACTTGTCAATATAGACTTTGCTAGACTTAAATCTATATTCTTATCTTTTGATACTATAAATATTCCAGAATAAGCTATACAACTTTCATCAATTTCATATACTTTTATTTGTTTAGTATGAACTGTAGAAACTAACAACATCTTTTTGAATAAATAATTTATAGCCTGAGATCTACCGTACTCAAACCACTGTGCATTGTCTTCGGATGCTCTTTTCAATAACTCTTCTTTATTGGAAAGCAAGTAATTATAAATACAAGGATATTTTTCTAATAATTCATTTTCTTTAAATTTCAAAATCTTTCCTTCAATAATTTTATAAGGGAAAATAATCATCTCATTGCCATTCACACTTTTTTCTTTTGGAGCAACAGCCTTGAAAAGTAAATCCTTTTCAAATTTTCTACCTTGAGAATATATATAGCCATCTTTACCTAAACAACAATCTTTTAATACATAAATATCATTTCTTAATGTTGCAATAGTATTTTTCACTTCAAAGTAATCCCCAAAGCTTTTTTTCCCTTGACGCATTACTTTATCAGAAAAAATCCACTTTCCTGCTAGTTCATTTCTTTTAAGTAAAATTCTACTACCCGTTTCTGCACTTCTGTAAATAATTTTTTTTGTTTTACTTATTTTTTTATCTAATATTAATATAGCAGTTGATGTCAGTGCATTTTCAAATTGCCTTAAACCAGCATAATCATATATTTCCTTAACAAATGGTTTAATTAATTCTCTCAAATTATTTGCAAATTTATTTTTAAAAATACTATTAGGAATAAGATACCCCAGTTTCCCTTGACCATTTAAGATATTCACACCAAATTCTATAAATGCATAACAATAATCAAACTGACCATCCCTGCAAGAAATAAAATTATTTCTTAATGATTTTTGTAACTGCTTAGGAAGTTTTCGATAAACTATATATGGAGGATTACCAATTACATAATCAAATTTAAAATCAAAGTGATAGTCTAAAATATTATCATTAATAATATTCCATTTAATTTTTGGTAAGTCATAAAAAGCAGAAAGGTCATCTAATCTTTTCTTACATTTTGTTAAATGAATTTTATCTATTTCAGCTGCATATATATTTTCTTCTATAAGCTTCTTTATTTCACTTTTAGAAAAATTATGATTCAAACAATCAACAATATATCTTTTTACAATTTCAATCAATATATTGCCATCCCCACAACTATTTTCCATAACTTTCTTGTTATAGATATCTTTCTTATATCCTAATTTATTTAGAAGGAAAATAGCATTTTTTTGGGGAGTAAAAATTTGACAATTTTCAACTAACTCTAACATATATTCTCCTCCTATCTAACTTTTTTATTGATATATTATATCATAAATCATCTAATTATCTATAAAAATCATTAAATTTCAACCCTAAAAATAAATTGGTATTTTATTTGAAAACATCTATTTCCCAATATATTTTTCTATATGATAATTTTTATATAATCCTCTTATTTTTTTCTGATTTTTAGTAAATTTTTTCACTTATAACTATCAGCTATTTTTACCATTTAAAAATTTATCTTATTTAAATTCATTATATACTATTATTAATATATCATATTTATATATAATTTTTTAAGATAATTTTGCTCAAAAAAATTATTTGAGTTTAATTTTCATTTTTTTATCTAATAGTTCTGCCTCATCATCGTATAAACCATCTAACGCTTTTCTCTGATCATCTCGACTTGGATGTGTATATACATTCCATGTCGTATTGACTGTACTATGCCTTAATAAATCTCTTACAACTATTGGATTAACTCCTGCCACCATCAACTCAGTAGCATAAGTATGCCTAAGCATATGATAATGGAATTTAATATCTAACTTTTTTACTGTATCTCTTATCCTTTCTTGAAAATTTACTGGCGAAATGAAATCTCCATGTTCATCACAAATAACGAAATCATATGGATTTTCCACAAACCAGCTTTTTAAATACTCACTTAATATTGAACAAATTTCTACCCTAGCTTTACTACTTTTTGTCTTCAATTTTTCTGTTAGATATATTTCCTGGTATATTTAAGTTACTCATATAATGAGTAATAAATTAAATATACCAAT
>CAJUJC010000024.1 GCA_910586805.1 uncultured Erysipelotrichales bacterium
CATTAAAGTTCCTGAAGAGATTTCAATTATTGGATTTGATAACATTGAATCTACTAATTTTACATCTCCCCCACTAACAACTATCTATGCCCCAGCATATGAAATGGGAAAATTAGGTGCACAATTATTGTATTATTCATACTTAAAAAATGATCCTCTTCATCCAATGCGTATTCAATTACCATGTTATTTACTTGAAAGAGAATCATGTCAAAAAAATAAAAAGAAGTTATAAAAATAATATAACTAAAAGATAAAATTTTATGAGTATTCATAATCACTTATGATAAATAAGCTCTCATTTAAAATCTTAACATGGTTTTATTCTTATTATCTTTTATCATTTTAACAATTATGGTGGTTTTAGTTTTTAACTATTTACACCTTTTTATTTTCCATCCTTACTATTAAAAATCAAATAATATAAACAATATTCCATTGTTATTTATTCATAAACAAAAAATTCAAAAATTAATTTGAACTCTTTTGATAATAATCTATAAATAACTTCATTGCCTTTTCTAATAAAGAACGACTTGTAGCCACATTTATACGAACAAATCCATCATATCGACTTACAAAACGTGCACCTGTTTCAAGTAAAACATGTGTTTCTTTAGCAAGATCTAACACAAATTGATCAACATCTTTGATACGAGGAAGACGAACCCATATTAAATAGCCACTATCAGGAACCATAACTTCCATATCAGCTTGTTTTAAATAGGTAATCGCCATACTCATATTTTGTTTGATATATTGTAATAATTCTTTATACCAGTCTTGTCCATAATTATAAACAAATTCAATCATCTTAACTCCCATTCTATTACATCCTAAGTGTAAGTGATTTAAATAATCAGTATATTGCTGTCTTAACTGAGGATTACAACACAGAATAAATGAAGTTGATAAAGCTGAAATATTAAATGTTTTATTAGGAGAAGATGATACAATAATTTGATCATAAATATCAGCAAATTCAATCATAGATATAAATTTTTCATCAGTTAATTGAAGATCACCATGAATTTCATCAACCAATATGATGACATGATACTTTTTACAAATATCAACCAATTTTTGAAGTTCATCTTGACTCCACATACGACCACCTGGATTATGTGGATGGCATAGCATAAGAACTTTTATATTTTGTTTACTACAAATATCTATTAATCCATCATAATCTATATCATAACGACCATTTGTATAAATAAGTGGTAATGAAATTGTATGTCCTACTTCACTACAAGTTTTAAAAGGACCATAAACAGGAGGCATAATAACAATATTTTCATTTCTAGCCAACATATCACATAATAAATTTAAAGTTGTTATTGTACCAATAGAAGGTACAATCCAATCTTTTTCAATAGTTAGATGATGAATATGACTATACCAATTTACAACACTTTCATAAAAAGAATCTTGAACATGAAAATATCCTAAATCAGGATCTTTTAAAAATGAAAACATTTTCTCTTTGACTGTTTCATCCATTTGAAAATCCATATCAGCAATAAACAATGGATAAATATCTTTTGTATCAGTTATATGAAATCTTTTTTGAATATATTCATCCTCCCATTTCATAGAACCATTTCCTCTTCTATTCAATATATCATCAAAACAATGACTCATTCATACATCCTCCCATTTTTCAATTCTAATCATATTTTTAATAAATCTACATTTCCATACAAAACAATATCCTCTTTTCAAACAATATTTATTATTTACGAAAATACTTTATTCCTATTATAACACAAATCATCTTTACTCTTCTATCATTCCATTTCTTTTATATAAACAATATTCAAAACACAAAACGACTAACAATTAACAAAAAAGACCTTTAATAAATAAACACAAAGATTTAGATTATTAAAAGTCTTGTTTCTTAAACAATTTATTAAAAACAAAAGTTATAAAACCAATAATAACAACCATCCATAATACCCATGCAAATATAGAAATCATATCTATTTGTATACGGGCAAAATAAAGTTGTTTCCCTATACCTTGTTTTGACGATACAAAAATCTCAGCCATAACACCTACTTTTAATGCAAGAGGCAAACATGTTTGAATTGCCGAAATCAAATATCCCTTCATCAAAGGAATATAAACATGAAGTAAATGATAAGTTAAAGATTGATAATAAACTTTCATAATATCCAAATATTCATTTTGAATACTCTCTATCCCTTGCATAGCATTATAATAAAAGACTGGTAATATCATTAATAAAATGATAATTATTAAAGCTACTGTACTTTGAAACCATACAAGTAAGATTAAAATATAAGCTATTTGAGGAACGGTTTGTAAAAAGGATATAATAGGATTCAAATAATCTTTAACAGATTGATATAAACCACTTAAAATCCCTAACATCGTCCCTAATAAAAATGCAATGATAAAACTTATTACTACTCTATATAAAGTTGATAAAATAGCATCATAAAACAATGACGTTGAAGCAAGAACAAACATTCTTTCAAAAACATAAAGAGGTAATGGCAAGATGACCTCCTTATGAATCATAAGTGCCATAACTTGCCATATTCCTATTATACATAAAATTGTTATAATTTTACGTTTCATGAAGAAAGCATATTTTCATTAAATTCAATATTGAATAATTTTAAGAAATCTTTGATTTCTTTTTGATATTCGCTTGCTTCTTTATAATGAACATTTTGTCTATCCATTGTTTTCACTGTTATATCGATACTAGGTAGACTTAAATTTTCAATACCTATTGTTTCTAAATAACTTTGTAATCCCTCATAACCCTGATTTGTAAAAGTATCAATTTTTTCAAATAAAGAATCAAAATTTTTACCATCTTTCACAAATATTGCAGCTTGAGGATAACCATTTTCACCATATTCTTTTTGTAGATCAGTCAAAATAGATAATTCTATTCCACTTTGTTTTGCTTTTGCAATCGTTGCACTTGCAAGTGGTTCAGCCAATACTCCTGCATTGACTTTTTCAGCAAGAAGCTGTTGTTGAACAAGAGAAGCTGATTGATAATATTGAGGAGTTAATGACGTTTGAATATTCACAGTATCATATATTTTTTGAGGAACTGCTCCCTCACCAAATAATGCCAATTCTCCTTGTTGAGATAAAGCTCCTTGTTTACCAACCACATAAAGATTTCCCCAAGTGACAATAGCTTTTAATTTATAATTTGTTTGATTTTTAAACATTAAATTTGTTCCAATATTAATAGGTGCAACAATAATATCATACTCACTATCATTTTTAGAAAGCTCAGCAATCAATTGATCAGTCCCATCAACAAAATCAATAGTTCCTTCTTTTTTAATATTTTCATATTCACTGACAAATACTAAAGAAGGTGCACCTGCTGGACATAATATACGAACAGCTTTTTCTTCTCGAGAACAACCCGTATAAGTTAACATCATAAGTAAACAGATGATACACGTAAATATTTTTTTCATAGAACTTCCTCCAAATCTCTATTTAAACTTATCTTTTTTAGAATAATGTGTGTGTAATAAATGATGAGCCTTTTCGCTGTTAGGTTCACCTAAGAATTCAGCATACAATTTTTGAATCTGTGAATTCTTATGAGATTTACGAACAGGTAAAATTCTATCTTCTTCATATAATGCACTTGCACGTGCTTGTTTAAAATCAAATCCACTATTACGTGTTAATGCATTGATATAAGATTGCCCACCACCATTAACACAACCACCAGGACAACCCATGATTTCAATAAAATGATATGGTGATGTTCCTTTTTCAATATCTTCCAACAATGGTTTTGCAAGTGCCATACTATGCGCCACAGCAACATTCACTGTTAAATCACCTATTCTTAAACTTGCTTCTTTAATACCTTCTTCACCTCTTACAGCATGATAATCAAGATACTGTAAATCATCATGAGTTAAAACATCAACAACTGTTCTTAGTGCTGCTTCCATAACACCACCACTTGCACCAAAAATAACACCTGCCCCAGTATATTCACCAAAAAGATCCTGATCAAAATCTTCATCTTTTAAATCTTTAAAATTAATACCAAACATTTTGATTAACTTACCAAGTTCACGAGTTGTTAAGACCGCATCAACATCTTTTAAACCATCAGTTAAGTTTTCTTCACGTTCTTTTTCACCTTTTTTCGCAACACAAGGCATAATTGATACAACATATATATCCTGAGAATTGATATTATGAATTTGTGCATAATATGATTTAATCAAAGCTCCTAACATCATATGTGGTGATTTACAGCTTGATAAATGATCTAAAATTTCAGGATATTCGTGTTCTACATAATTCACCCATCCTGGGCTACAAGATGTAATCATCGGTAAAACGCCACCATTAGCCACACGATTCATGAACTCATATCCTTCTTCCATGATTGTTAAATCAGCCCCAAAGTTTGTATCATAAACCTTATCAAAACCAACTAATTTTAAAGCGTGAACCATTTTTCCAGTGACTCTTGTTCCTATTGGCATACCAAACTCTTCACCTAAACTTGCTCTTACAGCTGGGGCAGTTTGAACAATCACATGCTTTTGAGGATCATTAAGTGCTTCAATAACATTATGAATTTCTTCTTTTTCATGTAATGCACCAACTGGACAAACATTAATACATTGTCCACATTGCATACAATTCACATCAGCTAAACTTTTATTATAAACTGGACCTACAGTTGTTTTAAATCCTCTATTCATAAATCCTAGAATACCTAAACCTTGTTGTTTCGCACATGTTTCAATACATCTACCACACAAAATACATTTTGAAGTATTACGTACAATACCAGGTGAAACTTCATCAAAAACAGGAACTGGTTTTTCACCTGCAAATGCATCTTCACGAACACCTAATTCTTGACATAATCTTTGAAGTTCACAATTTGTATTACGAATACATGACAAACAATCTTTTGAATGATTTGATACAATTAATTCAACCACTCTTCTTCTTGCATCTAAAGCTCTTTGTGAATTGGTTTTAATAACCATTCCATCTCTAACGGGGTAAACACAGGCAGCACATAATGTTCTTGCTCCTTCAACCTCTACCTGACAAACACGACAAGCGCCTGTTCCAGTTACATCTTTTAAATAACATAAAGTAGGAATATGAATGCCATTATTTTTAGCGGCTTCTAAAACTGTTTGCCCTTCATAAGCCTCTACTTCACGATTATTAATTTTTATTTTTATTTTTGACATCTTCTCCACCTACTTCCTTTCTATAACTTTAAAGTGACAAGCTTTCATACATAAACCACATCTAATACATTTATCTGAATCAATTTCAAAAGCAACTTTTCCAATTTTACCACTAATTGCTCCAACTGGACACTGTCTTGCACAAAGACCACATTTACGACATGCATCTTTATCAATTTCATAACGCAATAATTTCTTACATACTCCAGCAGGGCATCGTTTATCAACGATGTGTGCTAAATATTCATCTTTAAACTGAGAAATTGTTGATAATACAGGATTAGGTGCTGATTGTCCAAGTCCACACAATGCTGTATCTTTGATAGTCAATGCTAATGTTTCAAGTTCATCCAATGTCTCCATTGTTCCTTGACCATCACAAATTTTTTCTAACAATTCTAACATACGTTTTGTCCCAACACGACATGGCGTACATTTCCCACAAGATTCATCAACAATAAAGTCCATATAAAATCTTGCCACATCAACCATACAGTTGTCTTCATCTAAAACAATCATACCACCAGATCCCATCATAGAACCAAGCTTAACAAGTTCATCAAATCCAATTGGTGTATCTAATTGTTCTTCTGTTAAACACCCTCCTGATGGACCACCTGTTTGTACTGCTTTAAAACGTTTATTATTTGGACATCCTGCTCCTATTTCATAAATAACCTCTCTTAGAGTTGTTCCCATAGGCACTTCAACAAGTCCTGTATTTGTAATCTTTCCACCTAAAGCGAAGACTTTTGTACCTGGTGAACTTTCAGTCCCAATAGATTTAAACCACTCAGATCCATGCATAATAATTTGAGCAATATTGGCAAGTGTTTCAACATTATTAATAATTGTTGGTTTCCCCCAAACACCTTTATGAGCAGGGAATGGAGGTTTAGAAATAGGCATTCCACGTTCACCTTCAATAGACTTAATTAATGCTGTTTCTTCACCACAAACAAATGCTCCAGCCCCTAAACGAATTTCTAAATCAAAATCAAAACCTGATCCAAAAATATCCTTACCTAATAACCCTAATTCCTTCGCTTGAGAAATTGCTGTATTTAAACGTTCAACTGCAATTGGATATTCAGCACGAATATAAATATATCCATGATGAGCTCCTATTGCATAACCTGCTATAACCATAGCTTCAATAACACTATGAGGATTTCCTTCTAAAATAGAACGATCCATAAATGCTCCAGGATCTCCTTCATCAGCATTACAAATGACATACTTTTCATCACCTGGCTCATTTAATGCAAATTGCCATTTTAAACCAGTAGGGAAACCTCCTCCCCCTCGTCCTCTTAATCCACTGTTCTTGATTTCATCAACAACATCTTGAGGAGTCATCTCTGATAAAGCTTTACCAAGGGCGAAATATCCATCCTGTGCAATATACTCATTAATATTTTCTGGATCAATAACCCCACAATTATTTAAAGCAACACGCTTTTGTTTAGAATAAAATTTTGTATGATTAATATCATGAATTTCATTTGTTTCTAAGTCAGTTTCATTTAACATCAAACGTTGAACTGGTCTTCCTTTATAAAGATGTTCCATAACAATATCCTTAACATCTTCTTTTTTAACCCCCTTATAAATAATATTATCAGGATAAATAGAAATATTAGGACCTGCTCCACATAACCCCAAACATCCTGTTCTTAAAACATCGACTTCTTTATCAAGACCCATAGCCCTGATTTCTTTTTCAAATTCTTTAATTAATTCGCCTGAATTTCCAATAGTACAACCTGTCCCAGCACAAACCAATACCTGCATTCTTTTGATTGACATTTTCCACCCTCCTATTTCTTATATTGTCCAACAGTAAAATCTTCAATAATTTCACCATGAATCAAATGACGTAAAACAATTTCTTTTGCCTTTTTTGAATCAATTAAAACATAAGTTGTTTTATTATTATTTTTATCAAATACTTCTACAATAGGTTCTAAAGTACACATCCCTATACATCCTGTTTGCATAACAGTTACTGACAAACCTGCTTTTGCAACTTCTTCAACAATAGTATTTAAAACTGGTCTCGCTCCAGCAGCAATACCACAAGTTGCCATTCCTATCACAACACGATAATCAGTTTCACCATTACCTCGCATGGACATTTGTGTCTTTGCCTGATCTCTAATTTTCTTTAAATCTTCTAATGATTTCATACTCTCATTCCCTCCTTTATATAATCTTTTAACCACATCATAATTTCTACTTGATTAATAGGAACACCATCAAGTATTTCTTTTATCTCTTTTGTATTGAAAACAAATACAAACTCATCACATACATATTGAATCACATAATCTATATTTGCATCATATTGAATCAAAGTCATTATTGTTTCAACCAAATCACCCATAGGTGGTGTATCTAAATGATTCTTTACAAACTCACCTTTAATCGTTGTTCCAACATTTAAAGTAGATTCAATAGAAAATGTTCCTCCTGTCGCTTCAACATTTTCCTTAAACATCGGAATACCTAAACCAATCTTTCTTGTTGTACGTGTTGTATAGAATGGATCAACAACTTTTTTTAAGGTTTCTTCATCCATACCACATCCATCATCTTCTATTTCAATGTGAATGATATTATCCTGTTGGCTATCACGAATTAAAATCTTAATCAATTTTGCACAAGCCTTGATTGAATTATTAGCTATATCCAATAAACTCATAGCTATTTCTTGCATAAACACTTCCTCCATAACGAATCAAATCTTTCTTTATCCATTTGGTTAACAGGTTCATTAATATCCTCCAAACGATGAGCATCACTATTCATAAAAACAAACTCATCATCAATTGTAGGACATAACTTTTTTAGATCCTGATATTGTTTTATACTCTCAACCTCAATACCATCATAATTCAAATCATGAGGTATTCCATGATAAACCTCATATATTCCAAATCTTTTTGCCATAATATGTGCAAGAATAACAACACCACCAAAACGATGAATTGACTCAACAACCTCATAAATATTTAAATTCAAAGATTGAATCAGTAAATACTTTTCTTCACCAACAAACTCATCATTTATATTACATATATACTGATGTCCATAATAATCAGGATTATTTTCAACTTTATACAAATGATTATCAATCCATTCTTGAATAGGTAATAATTCTGTATCTTTTTGAAAATAAGCTAAGACATGAATATTTTCTTGTGTTTGTAATTCAACACCATAAACAAAATCTATCTTTCCTTTTAAAAGATCAGTTTCTATTAATTGTTTTAAATGATGTTGTTGTTTCAATGAGTTATGATCAGTAATTGCAATAAAATCTAAACCTTTGATATATGCCATATGAAAGATATTATTAATTGTCATAGTATCATCACCGCAAGGTGAAAGTGCTGAATGTATGTGTAAATCGTAATACATTTTTATAACCCTAAAGACATCAAGTCTTTTGCAGTTGAATAAGCATCTTTATGACTTAAAAACAAAGGTATTCCAAGTTCTGTTGCTTTTTGAATCGCATCTTCATCAGGATAACTATCTTGTACAAAAATAATACCTACAAAATCATTTAACTCTGCAATGGCAATGACATTCATATGTTTTTGAACAGTTAACCATAAAGTTCCTTCTTTTGCATTCGCTATAACAAAACTTAATAAATCACCTATATAAACATCTTCTATGTCTTGCGTCAAAGGCACATCATTAATTTGTTTCAAAGGTAATTTTAAAATTTCACTTATTTTCATTCAATCACCTTCTTTTCACACGGCATAATGAATCATCGACTTCACCACTTGCAATGCGTGAAGCTAAATGTCGACAATTCGCAAATCCACAACTTCCACAATCATATTTTGGTAAAGTTTCTAATATTGCGTTCACTTTATGAAACCAAGCCACTCTTTCTTTAAACGTTTGTTTTTGACTATCCATATGATGTTCTTTAAAATAATCTTTTTTATCAAGCAATACAAGTTCGCCAGTATAATCACTCATCATACTTTCTATATGAAAACGACCTTCAAAGGGATTTGCCCATAAATAATATCCACCAATGCATCCTTGATAACAATGGTATAAAGCAATAAGTTGAACATGCTTTAATTGGTCAAATTCAATTAAATCCAATACAGTTCTTATTTGAGGCATTCCCTCAACACTAATCACTGATAAACTTCTATTACCAAACAAAGCACTTACATTACTTTTTACTCCATATTTATTAATTCGAATATCTTTTTGTCCTTTGTTTTTTCTTTTATTAATATGTGGAAACATTCTTGAAAGACTTAAAGCATAATCAATATTTGAATCCATTTTTCCTAATGGTTCTTTCGCAAGTGTTAATTTTCCAACACATTCACAAAGAGAAAAAATACCAACATCTTTATCTTTATATTGTTTTCTCAATCTTTTCGCAGCAATTTCTACTGGATAATCATAAGGTAATAAATGTTCAACCAAGGTTGGATATTCTTGTTTAATCAATCTATTAATTGTAGGACAAAATGATGTCAACATAACTTTACCCTGCTTTGAACTGTCTTTTAAAGCTTGTTTATAAAGACTTCCTTCTATATCACTATATTGAACAACTTCATCAAAACCAAACTCTTTGATGGCATAAGTCAAGTTCTTTAATTCATCAAATTGATTAAAATCAGAAAGTATTGCAGTTGGAATTAATGCAATATTATATTCATGTTCCTGAAATGCTTTTTCTAAATTCACATCTTTTATTTTTAATAACTTTTGTTCACATGATTGTATACATGATTGACAATTGATACACTTTGTATCATCAATATTCACTTTTTCGTTGATAATTGAAATGGCATCTGTTGGACAAGATTTAACACATTTTATACAGTTTTTACAGTTTTCACCTAAATATTGGATAACAGGTTTCATTGGAATGTCATTTTAATATGTGTTCCCTCTTGAGAAGAAGTTATCTCAAAAGAAGAAGCTACACTTTTCATATTATATAAACCCATACCTGCACCAAATCCTAATGAACGTGCTTTAGGAGAAGCTGTTGAATAACCAGGCGTTTGTGCCAAAGCTAAATCCTCAATTCCTGGTCCAATATCATCAAATGATAAATGAACAATACCTTCATCATCAATCTCAAAAGTCACTGTTCCTCCATCTGAATGAATAGCAATATTAATCTCAGCTTCATAACAAGCAATAGAGGTAGCTTTTAAAACTCTTTTATCAATTCCTATCGTTTTTAATGTTCTTTTAATATCACTTGAAGCTTTTCCAGCATCTTCATAATTATCTTTTTCTACCTGATAAACCTTTATCATCTTCGCATACCCTTTTCATATAATTTGCCACACGCTTCAAACATCGTTTCATCAGTTTGAAAAAGATTAATGTGTAAATCTTTTGCAATATCAACAATACTCATATCTAATGGTTTTCCTCTTACAAAAAGAATTGTTTCTAAATCCAATACCTCCGCAGTTCTTAGTGATTGAACATTTGCCAAGCCTGTAATAAACAAAACATCATCAATTTCATTCTTTAATAAAGCCAAAGCATCAGACATCAAATCAGTAGAAAAACCTTTATCATAGTTCTTTTCATAAACAGATTCATCAGCAATATAAATTTCTCTTGCCTTTAAAATATCAACGATTTCTTTAACTAACATGTTGCTTCTTCCTTCAAATAATCAAGAACAAGCATTTTTAATTCCTCTAGCTGTTTCGCACAACCAAAAACAGTCCCATCAACACTCACAACTGGAGCCAGTCCACAAGCACCTACACAACGTGTTGCATCAATAGAAAACAACCCATTTTCACTTGTAGAATTCACTTCACAATCAGTCATCTCACATAACAAATCTAAAATTGTTTGTGACCCATTCACATAACAAGCTGTTCCTAAACATACAGAAATAATATGTTTCCCTTTAGGTTCAGTTGTAAATTGTGAATAAAATGTGACAACACCATACACTTTAGATACAGGTACATGAATTGCATTTGCAATCTTTTCCATTGCTTCAAAAGGAATGTATCCAAGTTCATTTTGAATCTCATGAAGCATTAATTTCATTGGACCTTTTGCATCCTTGTGCTTATCCACAATTTCATCAATTTTATCCAAATATTCTTGTTTCAACTTATTCATTTTCACACCTCTTTCTTTTTATTTTTCTTTACTACCATTATATCATATTAAAAAAGAGCATAAAAATTATTTCGTTATTTTTTTAAATTTTATTTTCAATAACAAGCATATTTCTTAAAAAAGAAAACAATAAAAAAATCCTCAATTAATGAGAATCTTTTCCATATGCTTTATCTAATGAATATTGAATATCTTTTATCAATAAATTTACATCTTCTAACCCAATATACATACGAATATGGCCAAAAGCCAAACCTCTTTCTTTCAACTCTTTTTCATTGTCACCTTTAAAAACAGGCATAACTAAGCTTTCAAAACCACCCCAACTATAAGCCAAAGTAAAATATTTTAAAGAATCTATAAATGTTTCAATAATACTTTCATTCGCATCTTTTAATACAAAAGAAAACAAACTTCCTTGTCCCTTTAAATAAGTCTTAGATAATTCTTTTTGACAACAATAAGGGTGATAAACCATTTCAATACGATGATCTTCTAACATATAATCAATCACTTTTTGAATAGATTCATTTTGTTGTTTTAAACGTGTTGGTAACGTTCTTAAGCCTCTAATAGCTAACCATGCATTCATTGGTGACATTGTTGCACCTAAAAGAATACTTCCAAAATCATCAATTTTCTTCATAATCTCATAAGAAGAAATAACAATACCTCCAACAATATCACTATGTCCACCAATATATTTAGAACATGAATGAATAACCACATCTATACCATATTCTATTGGATTTTGAAATAATGGTGTTGCCCAAGTATTATCAATAACTGTATAAATATGTCTTTGTTTTGCTATATCTGATATCCATTTTAAATCTAACATTTCAAATTTTTGAGAAGATGGACTTTCAAAATAAATCATCTTTGTATTATCTTGAATATATTCTAAAAGATCACTTGTTTGAGAAATATTGACCTGACAACACTCTATACCAAAACGGCTTAAATTTTTGACCAATTTCAACGAAGAACCATAAACTGTATTGACAATCAAAACATGATCGTGACTAGAAACAAGACTTAAAATCGTTGATGATATTGCTCCCATACCAGAAGCAAAACTTCTTGCACATTCTCCACCTTCTAATTTTGCAATCTTATCTTCTAAAATTTTTAATGTTGGATTATCCCCTCTTGTATATGTATAAGCTTTCTTTTGATGAGTATTCACTTCTACATAGTGTTTAAAATTTTTAAACTGAAATGAACTTGTTTGAACAATCCCAGGTGAAATACTTGCATACTCCTTTTCCCATGAGCATTCAATACCTAAACATACTTCCTCTTTATCCTTCATATACTTATCCTCCCTATAAATAAAGATGCACTTTTTTACATGAACTACGACCTTACGAATAAAGTCCAACATATTCTTTTTTAATCATCTATAAACCTCAATCTTGTATCTTTTCTTACTTTATCACAATCCAAAACAGATTTCATCATAGCATCTATATCATTGATTTTAAAATATTTTTATTTATCATAAATCTTTTTCATATTCTTCTTATCTAAAAAATTACACAATCAAATCATTTGCTATTCTACAAAAGAAAACAAATTATATACAACCAATTCAACTTTACATATTTTATATACATATTAACATATACCAATAAATGCTCCTATAAAACCATATCTTTCTAAAAGAAATAATATAATTATTGTCTCTATAAATCATTATTTTTTAACAATATATCATTCACATTTCTCATATAATAACCTTCCACTTAAAATAGATTGATTATCTTATTATTGCCATCACGCCTACAAGAGCATGTGGTTTATATAGCTCCTCTAAATATTTCATTTCTTCATCTGTCAACTTTATTTTTATAGCTTCAATAGCACCATCAATATGAGATTTTTTCGTTGCTCCCATAATTGGTGAAGTGACCTTTCTCATTAACCATGCAAGTGCAATCCCACTCATAGATACACCTTTTCGATTTGCAAGTTCCTCTACTCTTTGAATGATTTTTAAATCCTGATCAGCTGTTACATCATATTTCCCTTTGGCATACTCATCTTCCCTCATACGTTTAGAAGTCTTTTTGAATGTTGCAAGTCTTCCTGAAGCCAATACACTATATGGTGTTAAAGCAATACCATGTAAATCACAATAAGGCTTCATTTCTCTTTCTTCTTCTCTAAAAATTAAATTGTAATGACCTTGAACAGATATAAATGGTTGCCATCCTTTTTGGTTTGATATTTCATTTGCTTTAGCAATTTGCCACGCATAACAATTAGATACACCTATATACTTTACTTTACCCATATGAATCATATCATTTAATATTTCTAAAGTTTCTTCAATAGGAGTCAAATCATCCCAGGAATGCAAAATATACAAATCAATATAATCCATCTGTAATCTTTTCAAACTTTCATTCAAACACATCTCAATATGTTCTCTTGCAGTTACTCCTTGTCTTATTTGCTCTAATGTTCTTCCATGAAATTTTGTAGCAATGACAACATCTTCCCTATTTGCACATTCTTTAATAGCTCTTCCCAAATACTCTTCACTCGATCCTCCCTGATAAGCCATAGCTGTATCAAAAAAATTAATCCCCTTTTCTAATGCATATTGAATAATGTCCTTAGATTCTTCATAAGGTAATGTCCAAGTATGCATTCCTTTGTTTGCATCACCAAATCCCATACACCCTAAACACACTTTCGAAACCATTAAATCACTATTTCCTAATTTCACATATTCCATTTTTATAACTCCAATCTCACAATTTCTTTTAATCGAAATGTTTTATCATATTCATAAACAAATAGACAACAATTTCCAAAACCTTTGTTCAATTCTTCCACAGGATCTTGAATAGCTCTTAAAAAATTGAAACAAGCACCTCCGTGACTAACAGCCAAAACACATTCATGATTTTCTTTTTCCATAATTTCACTTAATGTTTTCACTATACGATCTTTCACATCGCAAGAAGATTCTCCTCCATACTGTAAATAAAATGTTTCACAGTCCTTGGGTGTTAAGTGTTTATTTAATCTTTCACTTTCTCCCTCTAGTTCACCATAAAACATTTCTTTTAACCCCTTTAATCTTACATAAGGCATATCAGTTATCAATTCCAATGTATCGCTACATCTTTCACTTGTTGAACAATATGCCTTATCAAAAACAATACTATGATTTTCAAAATATTCTTTGACCTTTAAAGCTTGTTGTTTTCCATATATAGTCAATGGAGAGTCACACCACCCCTGTATTTTCCCTTGAACATTAAACATCGTTTCTCCATGTCTCATTAAATATAAAGTTTTCATCTTAATTGAAATCCTTCTCCTGGAGCTAAAACTTTAATTCTTTCAGGGTTGATCACTCTATCCAACAAATCTTCAGGATTACCATTAAAAGGTGTCATTTTGGGTGCATCAATGCTTCCCCAATGTATACAAATCAACTTTGCATTTGGATAAGTGTTTGCCAATTGAATAGCTCCCTCAAAAGTTATATGCCATTCATTATCAGAAAAATCAAACAAAATCACATCAGGCTCTTTCATATGCAAATGTTCTTCAATCAAACGAGAATCTCCTGGTAGCCAAATTGTTCCATCAACTGTCTCAAACCAATATCCACAATATTCTCTTTCATCCCAATAACGATATTGCCATTTTTCTTTTTCATTTTGCCAATTATGAACAGCACGTGTAAGCATAATTTTCACATTATTAATTTCAAATGTCTCTTGAATATTATGAACATCTGTTCGATATCCCTCTTTATTCATAACATCAGCAACATAATGTGGTGCATGATATTTTTGACATACTTTTTTCAAATCATTACAAGTTGATTTTGAGAAATGATCATTATCAATATGAGTAATCAAAAGACCATCTAATGTAGGAACATCATTTGTTGAAATAGGTATATCATAAAGTAATGGCATATCAAAATCTTTTAAAACAGGATCTATCATTATATTTGTATTATGACTATGGATCATAACACCTCCTCCGCCCAACCAATAAATTCTTGTTTCATGATCATGATAAAAATCACGATGAGTCATAGGTATTGTTTTAGGTGCAACTGCCTGTCCTTTTTCATTTTTTAAAATCATCATATAAAAAGCCTCCTTTATAAGGATATTATACCTCAAAAAAAGGAAGCAACAATTGACATAACGCTCTTCTTATCTAAAAGTTGACATTTCTTATTATTTGTCAATTTTTGAAATAAGGATTTTCTTTATTTTCACCATCTTTAAACAAAACATCCATTCCTATACCTCGCATATCAACAATCATTTTTGCCATTTCTTCACAAGAGACAGGCATATCAGATAAAATCCATGATAATGACATACTACTAGAAGCTGTTGCATGATATTTTGTAGCAAATTTTAAAGCTTCAGGCATTGGCTTACAGCCATATAATTCCTGATGCCATTTTAAATCAAATTCTTGACAATGTTCAAAAATATAATCTTTTAAACAGTTTTGACCCTCTATCTTACAAGCCTGTTTCATAAAATTTTTATATTTTTTCATATTTTTAAAAGTATCTACTAAAGACTTATAAAAGTCTATTGTCATATTATCACTATGAAAATCAGGAACAATTTTTGTATTATAAATATATTGAATAAGATCATTTTTATCAAGAAAATGATTATAAAACGTTTGTCTACTTACACCTGTTTGTTTTAAGAGTTCTTTAATTGTTATGGTTTCAATATTTGTATGATTACATAATTCAATCAATGCATTTGCAAGTATATTTTTAACATCAATAGCCATCTTTCTCACCACCAAATCCATTATAACATAAATATCATGATGAATATTAAAATTTATTGAAATCAAAACAATAAATTCAGTGATTTTTTATTTATGAAATGATAAAATGCTAATAAGGAAGTGAGAATGTATGAAGATATATGAAACACATGATAAAGCTGTCAAGAATATAGCAGGATATGATGTAAGACCAGGTTTATTTGATGTTAATGGTGCGAGAATAACCAATAAAGGTATTAATTTTACAATACACACACATTTTGGAACATCAGTAGAATTATTGTTATTCCATCCTGGAGAAGATGAACCCTATGCCATTTTACCTTTTCCAGAAGCTTATCGTATTGGGGATGTTTATTCCATGATTGTTTTTGGTTTGAATCATGAGGATTTTGAATATGCCTATCGTGTGGATGGACCTTATAATCCACAAAAAGGACATTTATTTAATAAAAACAATATTTTATTAGATCCCTATGCAAGATATGTGAGTGGGCAGGAAATATGGGGAAAACGAAAAACACAATCCTATCGTGCAAGAGTGGTGAGAGATGTTTTTGATTGGGGAGATATGCCTCAATCTTCTAAAGCATTGTCTGAACTCATCATTTATGAATTACACATTAGGGGTTTTACACAACATCCAAGTTCAAATGTCATCAATAAAGGGACTTTTGCAGGTCTTAAAGAAAAAATTCCTTATTTAAAAGAATTAGGTATCAATGCAGTAGAACTCATGCCTATTTTTGAGTTTGATGAAATGGCAAACGAAAGACAATATGACAATAATAAACTCGTAGATTATTGGGGTTATAATACAGTCAGTTTCTTTGCCCCTAATAGTAGCTATACTGCTAACAAAAGTTATCACGAAGAAGGAACAGAGCTTAAAGAATTGATTAAAGCATTACATGAAAATGATATTGAAGTTATTTTAGATGTTGTTTTTAATCATACTGGTGAAGGCAATGAGCAAGGAAAGAATTTTTGTTTTAAAGGTTTAGATAATAAAATTTATTATATGTTAACACCTGAAGGACATTATTATAATTTTAGTGGTTGTGGAAATACATTAAACTGTAATAATCCAACTGTCCAACAAATGATTTTAGAATGTTTAAGATATTGGACCATTAATTATAGAATAGATGGATTTCGTTTTGACTTAGCAAGTATCCTTGGAAGAGACCATCATGGTCAACCTATGAACAATCCTCCACTTTTAAGAATGTTAGCATATGATTCTGTCTTAAGAAATGTGAAATTAATTGCTGAAGCATGGGATGCTGGAGGTTTATATCAAGTTGGAAGTTTCCCTGCAAGTAAACGTTGGGCTGAATGGAATGGACGTTATAGAGATTCATTAAGAGGTTATTTAAAAGGATATAATCATGAAGCATGGAATGTTGCATGGAGTATTTGTGGATCAAGTGACTTATATGGCGGTTATCTTTCTGAACATCATAACAATTATTCTGGTTATAATTCTTGTATTAATTTTTTTACATGTCATGATGGATTCACTTTATATGATTTATATTCATATAATGATAAACACAATTTAAATAATGGTTGGTTTAATACTGATGGTACTAACAACAATCTCAGTTGGAATTGTGGTGAAGAAGGTGAGACTGATAATACTGAAGTTTTAACTTTAAGATATCGAATGATGAGAAATGCTTGTGCTATTTTAATGTGTAGTCGTGGTGCTCCTATGTTTTTAGCAGGAGATGAATTTGGAAACACACAATTTGGTAATAACAATAGCTATTGTCAAGATAATGAAATCTCATGGTTAGATTGGTCTTATTTAGAAAAGAATAAAGATTTATTTGAATTTTTTAAATTCATGATTGCATTTCGTAAAAAACATAAAATTATTCAAAAAAAACTACCTAATGCTGTATGTGGAATGGATGGATTACATGCTCACTATATTTATGGAGATCAAGTTGAAAACATTCCACAGGACACAAGATTTATAGGTATAAGTATGGCTGGCTATGATTCCAAACAACAACAGGATGATATTATTTATATAGCAGTCAATACACATTGGGAAAATAATCATATTACTCTCCCACCAACTTATAATGCTGGTTCATGGTTTTTAACTGTTAATACTTATGGTGATGAAAATAAAAAATATTATTATGAAGAAGGACAAGAAAAACGTATAGAACACAACTTTGTCATAAGACCAAGATCAGTTTGCGTATTTGTCTTAAAGAAATTTTAAAGGAGGCTTTATGCAACAATCACTTTTTGAACAGGATTTAAAACAACCTCTTGCTTCAAGATTAAGACCTACATGTTTAGAGGAATTTGTAGGACAATCCCATTTAATTGGTAAGGGAAAAGTTTTAAAAAAATTAATAGAAAATGATCATATTTCATCCATGATATTTTGGGGGCCTCCTGGTGTAGGAAAAACAACTTTAGCACGTATTATTGCACATACAACGAAATCTGCTTTTATTGATTTCTCAGCAGTTACAAGTGGAATTAAGGAAATACGTGTTGTTATGAAACAAGCTGAAGAAAATCGTCAATTTGGTGAAAAGACAATTGTTTTTGTAGATGAAATACATCGTTTCAACAAAGCACAACAAGATGCATTTTTACCATTTGTAGAAAAAGGAAGCATTATTTTAATAGGTGCAACAACAGAAAATCCATCTTTTGAAGTTAATGGCGCTCTTCTTTCAAGATGTAAAGTTTTCGTATTACAGCAACTATCCACTCAAGATTTGGTTTCATTATTAAAAAGAGCGATTATAGATGAAAAAGGATTTGGTAATTATAAAATTATTATTGATGATGAATTCATAGAAGCTATTGCTCATTTTGCAAATGGGGATGCTAGAAGTGCCTTATCAACATTAGAAATGGTTATTTTAAATGGTGATATTCAAGATCAAACAATCACTATCAATAAAGATATATTAGAACAATGTATATCTAAAAAATCTTTACTTTATGATAAAAAAGGAGAAGAACATTACAACATTATATCTGCCTTACATAAATCAATGAGGAATTCTGACCCTGATGCTGCTGTTTATTGGTTAGCAAGAATGTTAGAAGCAGGTGAAGAGCCATTATATGTTGCAAGACGAGTGACAAGATTTGCAAGTGAAGATATTGGTATGGCTGATCCTAAAGCATTAGAAATAGCAGTCGCTGCTTACCATGCTTGTCATTTTATAGGAATGCCTGAATGCAGTGTTCATTTAACAGAAGCTGTTGTTTATATGTCACTTGCACCTAAATCTAATTCTTTATATTTAGCTTATGAGATGGCAAAAAAAGATGCTTTAAAACAATTAAGTGAACCTGTTCCTCTTGTTATACGTAATGCTCCTACAAAATTGATGAAAGATTTAAACTATGGTAAAGGTTATCAATATGCACATGATATACAAGATAAACTCACAACAATGCAATGTTTACCTGATTCATTGTTAGACAGAGAATATTACAAACCAACCTCTCAAGGATTTGAGGCTAAATACAAAGAACGTCTACATCAAATTAAAGAATGGAAAAAAAGACATAAGTAAAGGAGAATTTATGAGGAAAATTATTTTATATATTGCAATGAGTTTAGATGGAAAAATTGCTGATGAAAATGGAAATGTCAATTGGTTGGTGATGATATTCATGATACAAGTTCTACATATGATAATTTTATTCAAAACATTGATACAGTCATCATGGGATATAATACATATCATCAAGTTGTAACTGAATTATCACCAGACACATGGGTTTATAAAGAATTAAAAACATTTGTTTTTTACACATAAATCCCTTACATCCTCATACGAAATTGAATTTATTAACGAATCTATTGTTGATAAAATTCAACAATTAAAACAAGAAGATGGAAAAGATATTTGGATATGTGGTGGAGCTTCTATCATTCAACCCTTAATTGAAAATCACCTTATAGATATCTATCGCATTTCTATTATTCCTACAATCTTAGGGAATGGCATTTCTCTATTTTCATCATATTCTCAAAATTTAAAACTCATAGAATCAAAAACAATAAATGGCATCATAGAACTTATATATGAAAAGAAATAATATGAAAATTTAATCATGTAAAAAAAGAACTTTAATCATAAGTTCCTTATTAATTCTTTAATCTCTTCTATTGTTTCTAATTGATAAAT
>CAJUJC010000025.1:0-2045 GCA_910586805.1 uncultured Erysipelotrichales bacterium
TACTGCTTCTTTGATTTCTTCTAAATTCACTGTGTCAATAATAATTTCCATTTTTAATCTCCTATAAACTTTGTTCTGTTCTTCCAATAATATCATCTTGAGTTGCTTTTGATAAAACATTAAAGAAAGCACTGTATCCAGCAACTCTTACAATTAAATCTTTATGTTTTTCAGGGTATTTTTGTGCATCAATCAATGTTTCTTTAGAAACAACATTATATTGCACATGATATCCATCTAATCTATTAAAGAATGTTTTTATCATCATTTCCAATTTTTCTTTATTCTCTTCACTAGATAACATTTGTGGCGTCACTTTTTGATTTAATAAAACACCTCCTGTTATTTCATGTGTTGGTAACTTAGATACTGATTTAAAAACTGCTGTTGGACCACTCTTATCCATAGAGTGTGCTGGTGAGCATCCTTCAGCCAAAGGAGTTTTTGCATTTCTTCCATCAGGAGTTGCCATAGTTGAAAAGCCTTGTCCTACATTAGCTGAGATGGAAGATGTTCCTGCATAACGAATACCTCCAATAGGCCCTTTCCCATAACGTGTATTAGGATATTTTTTCATTTCATCAATATAAATATTGTAAACATCAACAACCAAACAATCAACATAGTCATTGTCATTTCCATATTTAGGTGCATCATTCATTAACATATGTTGTATCTTTTTATTTTTATCATTACTAAAATCATCAAGAATAGCATTCCATAATTCATCAGGTGTTATTTTTCTTTCTTCATAAACAAGTTTTTTAATTGCTGCTAAACTATCAGCCATATTCGCAATTCCGACTTGTAAACCTGATATAAAATCATAAACTGCTCCACCTTCTTTTAAAGTCTTTCCTCTACCAATACAATCTTGTGTTAAAGCTGAACATAAAACATCAGGAACATCTCTTTCTAACGCTAAATCAATTGCATTTTCTACAATGACACTCATACGTGTTAAATAACGAATAGCTTTTTCAATTGCTTGACTTAACTCTTCATATGATTTCATATCTTTAAAATATCCACTACCTTCAAAGAAACGTTTTCCACTTGTCATATCAACACCATCATTCATAACCGTAAGTAAGATTCTAGGAAAATTCATATAAGACATACCTGTACATCTATATCCCCATTTTCCAGGAACAGCTGTTTCTACACAACCAATTGCTGAATAATTATAAGCATCCTCTTCTTTCACACCTTTTTCAATAAACGATGGAATAATCACCTCATCCGAATTAAATGCAGGCATACCTGTTCCAAGTTTCATAACCTCAACTGCTTCATCTAAAAAAGCCTTGGGAATATTTCTATGATATCTAACAGTTAAATTAGGTTGTGGTAATCTTGTTTGTGCAACCGATTTTAATATCAAATATGATAATTCATTTGTGGCATCTTTTTTATCAGTAGTTTGTCCACCAATAGTCACATTTTGATACATAGGACTGCCTGCACTAGAGAATGTATGAGATTGACTACGTACTTTATTAATTGTTAGGGTCTTAATCCATAAATTATCTAAAATTTCAACAGCTTCATCATCAGTTAACACTCCTAAATCTTTATCTTTTTTATAATAAGGATAAATATATTGATCAAAACGTCCATATGACAATGAATGTCCATTAGATTCTATTTGTAAAATAAGTTGAATAAACCATGTAGACTGAATAGCCTCTTGAAAAGATTCAGCAGGATAATAAGGAACTTTCGCACAAATACGAGATATTTCCAATAATTCTTCTTTTCTTTTTCCTTTTTCTTTTTGAGATAATTTTTTTGCAAGTTCACTAAAACGCAATGCATATGTTTTTACTGCATCAATAACAATCAATACAGCTTTATAAAATTGGTATTTATCCATATTCTCTGGAACACATAAATCTAGTTCCTCTTTTAACTTCAATACCCTTTCCTCATAACCTTTCAAGCCTTGTTTTAACACTGTTTCATAATCAACAGCCAAATGAGCATCTCCTGAATTTAACTTACCCTCCATACCAAAAAATCCAGTTTCCATATAAACATCAACA
>CAJUJC010000025.1:2055-20345 GCA_910586805.1 uncultured Erysipelotrichales bacterium
TCAACAATCTCAGGAAGTAGTGCACCTCCTTTGCTTCTTAAATTATTATTTTCCCAAAAAGGTGCAATACTTCTTAGATCCTCTTTTGTCTTTTCAGTAATATAAAAAACATCTCCATCACGTTTTTCAAATAAATCCAATTCATTCATTACAAATTCTAATGTATATTCTGGAAATATAGGAGCAGCTCTATTTGAGGCAGCCTGATTTCCCACAATAAGAGTTTCATCCTCAATATAAATAGACATTTTTTCTAAAATTGTTTTCAACATCACAGCTCGTTTCATAACTGTTGGTAAATGTTGATTAGCTTTATATGCTTCAGTTGCCAATAATGCACGTTCAGCACAAATATATGGTTTTTTATCCAAAACTTTTTCTCTAAACACATTCATTCTTGGTGTTAAATTACCAAAATGTTCTACATTTTTCATATTTTTCCTCCTGATATTTCATTTGAAAGTGTTTTATATTTCATTTATTGAATATATCATATCATATTTTGTTCTTTAGTCAATAATTTTCATAAACAAAAATACAATTGTTTCATATGAAAGTATTTATTTACTTTATTGTAAGAAAATGATAATATATCGTTAAAGAAGGTGTATAAAATGAAAAATGGAATTATTTTTAATATTCAAAAATTTAGTATTCATGATGGTCCAGGCATAAGGACAACTGTCTTTTTCAAAGGTTGTCCTTTAAAATGTGAATGGTGTTCTAACCCTGAATCACAGCTTGAAAGTATCCAAATATTATATGATACAAAAAAATGCACACATTGTCTCTCTTGTGTTCATAATTGTCCTCATCATGCTATTGAATACAACAATCAAAAAATTATTATTAATGATAAAAAATGTGTTGGTTGCTTATCATGTGTTCAATCTTGTATCAATGATGCCTTATCACATGAAGGTGAATATAAAGATATAAAAGATATTGTAGATATTTGTTTACAAGATATAGATTTTTATGAAGAATCACATGGTGGAGTTACAATTTCAGGTGGTGAAGGAATGTATCAACCCAAATTTTTAAAACAACTTGTTCTTGAACTCAAAAAGCATCAAATTCATGTTGCCATTGAAACAACGGGATATATTGAACATTCTCTTTTTAAAGAATTAGCACCCTTATTTGATTTATTATTATTTGATGTTAAACATTATGATACAAACAAACATTATCAAGGAACACAAGTTCATAATGAACTTATTATCCAAAATTTAATTTGGGCAATCCAACAAAAAATAGAAGTCCTTCCAAGAATTCCTGTTATTCCTGAATTTAATGATAGTCTAGAAGAGGCCAAAGGTATTGCTGATTTATTAAAGCATATAGGTATAAATAGAGTACAACTTCTTCCCTTCCATCAATTTGGTGAAAGAAAATATGAATTATTAAACAAAGAATATCGTTTAAAAAATAAAAAAGCACTTTATCCTGAAGATTTAAAAGAATATCAAAAAATCTTCATCAATAAAGGTATTGATTGTTTTATTTAATTGTATATAATAAATATGTATTAAAAAAAGAAAGAGTGATTTTATGAATAAACCTATTATTGGTATTGTAAGTTGTCTAAAATGCAACGATGGATTATTTGCTGATTTTCATTGCTATGTTAATCAAGATTATGTGAATGCGATAAAAAAAGGTGGAGGTATCCCCCTTATCATCCCTGTTCAACAAGATAAAGATGATATTTTTGAATTGGTGAATCAAGTTGATGGTCTATTATTGATGGGAGGAGACGATATTGATCCTCTATTATATAATGAGAATCCTATTCGTCAATTAGGAATGATTATGAGAGATGTTGATGATTTTTATTTAAAATGTATTGAATGTGCTGAGGTTTTAAACAAACCAACATTAGGAGTATGTAGAGGTCTTCAAATGTTAAATGTTGCCTATGGCGGAAATTTATATCAAGATTTACCTAGTCAAAAGAAAAATGTTATGAAACATGATCAAAATACATTAAAATATTATCCAACACATTCTATTCACATTGAAAAAGGAAATGCTTTGTATGAATTATTTGGTGAAACTTTAATGGTTAATAGTTATCACCATCAAGCTATCAAAGATATAGCTAAGGATTTTCAAGTGATTGCAACTGCACAAGATGGTGTTATTGAAGCTATTGAAAAAACAGCAAATACATATATGTTAGGAGTACAATGGCATCCTGAAATGATGTTATCTCAAGATAATCCTGATATGTTAAAGTTAATGAAGTATTTTATATCAAAATGTAGTTAAAAAAGAAAACGAGAACATTCTCGTTTTTTTATATTTTCTTAACTTTTATATCTTGTTCATTAAAATATTCTACCATTTCATCAGGAATTCCACTATCAGTCATAACATAGCTAACTTGATGAATATCTAATAAATTGACAACTCCCTTTTGGGAAAACTTAATAGATTCAGTAACAACAATAACATGATTCGCTTGTTTGGCCATATCTCTAACAGTTTCACTTCTCATATAATCATTACCTGTAAATCCAGATTCTTTTGTAAAACCATCAGTTCCAATAAATAACTTATCTACAAAAAAAGTTTCAACACATTTTCTTGTAATAGGACCAACATTAACCTGTGCTTCACATTGATATTCTCCACCTAACAAAATGATTTTCACTGTTCCTATCTTACGAATATAATCAGCAATATATGCTGAATTTGTAATCAAAGTGATATCTTTCTTTGTTTTCGCAATTTCCATAGCAACCAATGCACAACATGACCCTGATTCAATCATCACAGTTTCTCCATTTTGTATATCTTCAACAGCCATTTTAGCAATTTTATGCTTAATATCATAATGATATGCAAGACGTGTATTCATATCATCACTATCATTTAAAGTTGCATAACCATGTTCTCTAATAATCATATGATGACTTTCAAGGAAATCCAAATCCTTTCTAATTGTAACTTGTGAAACTCCTAGTAAGGATGAGAGTTTCGTAACTTCCATTTTTTTATTTTCAGTTAAAAGTTCTAATATTCTTGATTGTCTTTGATTCATATTTATCACTCTTTTCTTAGATTAGAATAACACACATAACTTTCATTAGCAACATTCTTTTCTTTCATTTTATTATTTCAATACATCAAAATGAAAGAAAGTCTAGAATTCATATTCTAAACTTTCTCATATCTATTCTTTAAATACCTGCAAATTGAAACACAATTCCTACAATTGCTCCTATACCTATCAATAATATAGGATGCCATGATGTTTTCTTTGAAAGAAAATATAAAACAACAGCAAAGAGAATACTTGGTAAAATAAACAAATCTACCATTTGACCACTGATTTGAAAAGCCTCTAAATCAATCAATGACACTTTCACAACACTCACTCCAGCTGCTGCAATCATTGCAAGTGATGCAGGCCTTAATCCAAAGAAAGCTGATTGAACATATTTACTATCATTATATTTATCTAATAACTTTGCAATCATCAAAATAATAATAATAGAAGGTGTAATTAACCCTAGTGTAGAAAGAAGGCCTCCTGCAACTCCTGCAACATTATATCCTGCATAAGTTGACATATTTACTCCTATCGCACCAGGCGTAGATTCTGCAATCGCAATCATATTTGCTATATCACTATGTGTAAACCAATGAAACGTATCAGATAAATTATATAAGAATGGTAAAGTTGCAAGTCCACCGCCCACTGAAAATAATCCAACTTTAAAAAATTCAATAAATAACTGTATAAAAATCATTATTCATTCCCTCCCACTTGACAAATAATCATTCCAACAATTGCAGCACATATAACTAAAATAGCAGGTGAAATTGATGTGAAAATAGTTAACAAGAAAATAATACCAAATAAAACAAGCGCTTTTTTATTAACAATTGACTTTTTCCACAATCTTTCAATCGCATTAAGAATCAAAATACATACAACAACCCTTATTCCAGCAAAAGCATTTTTAACAAGAGAATACTCAGAAAAATGATTTAAAAATGCAGCAATAACTAACAATAAAATAATAGGTATAACCACAAATCCCAATGTAGCCACAATACCACCAATGACCCCTTTTCTTTTATGTCCAATAAAAGTAGAAACATTCACTGCTATAACTCCAGGAGTACATTGCCCTACCGCAAAATAATCTACCAACTCCTGATCATTTACCCAATGTCTTTTTTCAACAAACTCTTTTTGAAGTATAGGCAACATCGCATATCCTCCTCCAAAAGCAACACTTCCAATTTTCATAAAAACAAAAAATAATTCTAATAAATCTTTCATATCCACACTTCCTATCATCTATAAAATTTGATAAATCATTGTCATTAACGGCATTGTCACAACACTAAACATAACACTTACAACATTTAACACACCTGCATATCCAGGATGTTTGTTATAAATCTGTGCAAATTGTGTAATAGTCGCAGCAGTTGGAGCAGACATTGCAAGTGTTGTAACAAGTAAAATTTGTGAAGCCTCACTTGTCAAATGATCTAACCCAAATAATTTTAAAACAAAAATCATAGTTAATGGTAAAATAATTAATCTCATCAAACATACAATATATGTCCTTTTATCATAAAATATATCTTTAAAACTCATTGGTCCAATTAACATTCCCACAACAATCATAGCTAATGGTCCCATCATTGATCCTACTTTTTCAACTGAACCTATAATCATTATAGGCAAAGGTATTTGAAAAAAGAAAATAACTAATCCAATACCGATTGCTATAATATTAACATTTCTAAAAATCTTTTTAAAATCATAACTTCTTTCACCACTCACCAAAGTCTTGGCATGAGTCCACATCAATATTGTTTGTACAACTATGTAGCCACTTGTATATAATACCCATTCCTTACCTAAAATAGCTCCCACAAGAGGAATAATTAAATTTCCTGCATTGGAATAAATAATAGATGCTTTCTCAATTTGAGTAAAACCAAAAAATCGTGAAAGCGAAGATGTCATAGGAATATAAAAGACCTGTACAATAAAAGCTCCTAAAAAAGCAATACCAAGTCCTATTAATTTATCTTGACTAAACTCTACTGAAAAAGAATTAATAATAGCACATGGTGAAACAACATAAAGCAATACCTTTGATAAAACAACACTTTGGTCTGATTCTAAAATTTTTCCTTTTACTAATAAAAAACCAAAAAACATCATCAAAAATAACTGACAAATTTGTTCAACCAATAAAAAGCTCATTTCCATAAAATATCACCTAGTGATTAATTTACCACAAAATATCTCAAAACACATTCTTTTTTTGCAAATTGAAGAATATTTTTTTTCATTTTTTTATATAATTATTTGAAATTTGTATTATAATGATGATAGATGTTATTTAGGGAGAGATTGACATGAAAGAATTTGTTATAAACATCTATAACAAAATTTATTATCGTTATTTAGACTATCGCTATAAAATACCTGAAAATGCAGGAATATGTTTTGCATATTATTTAATTATGTCTATTATTCCTATTTGTTCTATTTTAGCGTTTTTAGGTTCTTTACTAAATCTTGATTTATCTATGTTAAGTGAATTTTTAAGTGGATTTTTAAATGATGAATTTGCAAATATTATTGTAAATGCCTTACAATCAAGAGAAATTAAAATATCATCTTTCATTGCTATTAGTATTTCATTTTGGGTCGTCAGTAAAGGTGTTAATCAGTTATATGAAATCACTAAAAATTTATTTCCACCAGATCATGAAAGACATTGGATTATTGAAATTGTTTATTCTTTGATTAAAACTGTCCTTGTATTTATTTTATTGGTTTTAATTATTTCATTAATGAGTATTTTACCTATTATTAATTCAATCGTTCCATTAAATCATATATTTATGTTTGATGACATCTATTTATTCTTTATGTTCTTTATTATCCTTTTCTTGTTATACAAGATTATTCCTGATGTTAAAGTTAATATTAAAGATATTTTATCTGGTGCTTTTGTTGCAAGTATCCTGCTTACAATATTGTTAGCTGGATTAGAGTTCTACTTCAGTATTTCAAATTATTCTAATGTTTATGGTTCATTCGCATCTATTGCAGTTATTTTATTCTCGTTTAGTATTATTGCTGAGGTTATTTATTTTGGTTTATACATTATGTTTGAACAACATATGAAACGTTTGGTTAAAGTCTTAAAAAAACAAATGCAAAAAAAATAAACTATCATAAGAAAACAAATTTTATGATAGTTTTTATTTTATACTTATTAAAATTCATAAAAAACTCCTACCTTATTGGTAAGAGTTTTCTTTTAATCTGTTCTAAGTGCAGTAACAGGATCTTCCTTAGCAGCTTTTCTAGAAGGAATAATACCCCCAACTAATGTTAAAATAGTACTTAATACAATTAAAACAATACCTGCCACAGGAGGTAATGATGCATTAATTTGATTATTTCCTGCAATAGAATGAATAACTTGATTAGCTGGTATTAATAACAACAATGTAATCACAATTCCTAAAACACCTGCTAATAAACCAATAATAAATGTTTCAGCATTAAACACATTAGAAATATTACGTTTAGAAGCTCCAATAGCTCTTAAGATTCCTATTTCTTTTTTACGTTCTAAAACACTAATATAAGTAATAACACCTATCATTATAGAACTAACAATTAATGAAATAGCTACAAAAGCAACCAACACATAACTTATAACATTAATAATATCAGTCACTGAAGACATTAAAGTACCTACCAAATCAGTATAAGTAATGACTTTATCCTCATCAACTTTTTCCATCTCTTCGTTATAAGTATTTAAAATATTTAGAACACCTTCTTTACATTCAAAATCTTTAGGATAAATACTTACTGCTGATGGACTATTAAAATCAGCATAACCTAATTGAATAAGATTTGTATCATAAGTATAAACTTCTTTTGACATCATAGACATCATTAATTCTGACATATCCTGTTCACTCATATTCATTTTGAAAGCATCTTGAAATGCACTTGCATCAAAACGAAATGCATTAGTCATTGATGAACTTAATTGTTGTAAGCTTGAAGTAAGTTCTTTTTGTAAAGCGATACTCATTGTTTTTGTAACTTCACCCATATAACTTTGCATGATAGTAGAAAGTTGCTGTTGTAAATTTGTTGAGGTCATTAAATTTGTTAAACTTGTTCTTAATACTATTTTTGCTTCATCAGATTGCATATAATCCATAAAATATTCATTGAATTTTGTAATATCAGGAAAATGATGCTCTTTTGCATAATCACTATAATTTTTGTAAAGATTTATTAATATTGTTTGCATTTGTTCAGGAGTAATCATGATTTCTCCGTTTTCTAAAATAATTTTCTCTATTTCTTCTTTTAATTGTTGACTCACATCTGTTGATTGTAAATATTGTTGGAACTGTTTATCAAATTGACGAAAATCAGCTTCAGGATGTGTTGTCACATAATTGCTATATCCATTTATTAAGTCTTGAATTAATATATCTGTTTGTTCTTGTGTTAATTTTATATTTAATTGAGAAATAATATCAGTTATATCAAGTGGTGGCAATGTTAAAGATGTCATAACATTATTTAATCCACTTAAATTGATATTCATTTGACTTGTATCAAAATGAAAAGCAGATTGAATTTTTTTCTCATCGATAGAAAACATTTTACTCATATCCATAGAATTATCTTTTTTCACATCAAAAGGTTTACCTGTAAATACATTTTTATGAGAATTTGCAAGTTGATCTTTGACAATTTGACTATCAGATGCCTGATGAATAATGTAATCAATCAAATCAGATGTATAATAAATTCCAGGACTCAACATTGCTCCTGTTGCTCCTTCTTTTGCTTGTACAATTCCGACAATCTTTAATTCCTCACCATTTTTAACAATATTTTTCATATATTGTTCATTGCTTGTTTTATCTTTCCATACATCATAATCTTTATCATATTGATAATAATCACTAGCATTCACAAGTTTAAAAGTTACATTCATAATATCCTCATAACTATAGGCTTCATGAATATCAGGAGTTACTATCTCTTCTTCCTTAGAAAATTGTTCAATCATTTTATCCAACTCTTTAGGATCTCTTAAACCTAAACTATATAACATAAAATCACTGACATTCCCTTTATTGGTCAAAACAACAACAACTTCATTATAACTTTGAGGCCAACGTCCTGCTTTTATATCATATTGATCAGTATACAAACCAATATGGCTAGGCATTTGGGCAAAAATATTTGTACTCATAGCTGAAGACATCATACTATTTGAGCTTGATATTGCTCCCATACCCAATGAACTAAAAGAAGTATCAGGATTAACCTGTCTTATATTTTCTAAATCAGAACTATAAATTTGAGGCGCAACATTATACGTATATTCAATAGCATTTGTATACTCCTTAATATTAGATTTTCCACTATCCAAATACTCTTTTAAAGACTCTAAATCATTAGAACCAATTGTAGAAAACATCGTTGTCAGCATACGAGAAACATGAACATCACCAGGAGTATCCTCTTCTTTAGAATTATCTACAATCATAGAGGTCATATCAAAACCTGTACTTTGAATTTGTAATGGATATTCTGATAATGTATCTTCTTCAACTGTTTTAATATATTCACTGACTCCATTAGATAAAGATAGAATCGCTGCAATTCCAATAATACCAATTGAACCTGCAAAAGCAGTCAAAATTGTTCTGCCCTTCTTTGTTTTTAAGTTATTAAAACTCAATGATAAAGATGTTAATAATGACATGGATGTTTTTCCCATATTTTGATATGTTGCTTTTTCTTTTGTTTTAATTTCAAAAGGATCACTATCATGACAAATAATCCCATCTTTTAGATTAACAATTCTTGTTGCATATTCTTCTGCTAATTCAGGATTATGTGTCACCATAACAACCAATCTATCTTTAGCCACTTCTTTTAATAAATCCATAACCTGAACACTTGTATCACTATCTAACGCCCCTGTGGGTTCATCAGCCAATAAAATATCGGGATCATTAACCAAAGCTCTTGCTATGGCAACACGTTGCATCTGTCCACCAGATAATTGATTAGGTTTTTTATGAATTTGTTCACCTAAACCAACTTGCTCTAATGCACTTTGTGCTTTTTTCTTTCTTTCACTCTTTGATATTCCTGAGATTGTAAGAGCTAATTCTACATTTGATAAAATAGTTTGATGAGGAATTAAATTATAACTTTGAAAAACAAATCCTATTGTATGATTACGATAAGAATCCCAATCCCTATCTTTATAATTTTTTGTAGAAATCCCATTAATAATCAAATCTCCACTATCATAACGATCTAATCCACCAATAATATTTAATAATGTTGTTTTCCCAGACCCACTTGGTCCTAGTATAGCAACAAATTCATTATCTCGAAGATTTAAACTCACTTTATTCAATGCTTTTTGAATTAAAGCCCCTGTCTTATATTCTTTACAAATATCTTTAATTTGTAACATCATTATCACTCCTAACATAAACATATTATACTCTTTTTAAAAACTTTATGTTAACTTTTGGTTTTCTTTTTATAAATTAACAAATGCAATATATCTTATATTTATAATTTTATTAATATCTTCTTTTCCTCTTTTGAAAACCACATTTATAAAATAATATTTGCCAATACAAAAATAAAACAAAAAAATCATGAAAATGGTTATTGGCAATATAAAAGTATGCACTATTCTTATTCCTCTTTGATTCATTGAAAAAGATTTTATATTATATTCAATCTAGATAAAGATAAAAAAGAATTATCATATTATAAATGATAATTCTTATGTATAGTTTTAATCTCATGAAGCAATCATTCACTCTATTTCAAGTTAGTCCTTACCATAAACCTAAAAATTTCAAACTCTTTTCAATTATGAATATGTTTTATTTACATGGTTCAAGATAAAGCAGCTTTCCTTCGAAAGAGAAAACACATTTATCTTTATGTACTTTTGTATAAGCTTCATAATCAAATGTTTCTAATTTTGATACCATATCTTCAACTTTTACATATATTTTTTTACCATCATCCATCAAAAATTCAACACGTGTTTCATCATGTTTTTGTGGTGCATATGTAATATCACTTGTTTGCGTTTTGATAATCCCTGATACCTGAACATATTCCTTAGCAAATAATTTTAAAAATTTTAAATCAGGAAACTGTTTCAATTGAGGTGTTGATTGTAAATCAGCAATCATTTTTTTATCAGTTGTTTCACTTACTTTTCCTATTTCATCAATAACATATGTCTTTCTATCAATCACACAATATGCAACAGGATCAGCTTCCTCGATTTCAATAGTAATATGTCCAAAAAAATCACATGTAACATTAGCCTTTTTTATAAGACCTAGTTCTTTAACCTCATTTGCTACTTTCTTTTTATCAACAAAAAGATAAATATTTTTCTTACTAATAGAAATATTATCTAAAATCAATGATGTTGATACACGATGATTTCCACTCACTTCAATAGACTGAATATGTGAATAATCGCTCACAAAATAAGAAGCAATTAAAACCAATATTACAATGATAATAAAAGCTTTTACTTTTCGTTTGAATTTCTTTTTCTTTTTATTCTTTAAGATTTTTCTAACTTGATTTTCATCATGTTCATTATAAACATAACCTTGTGAATGTGCCATGGTGACTCACTACCCCCAGTTAACTAATATTACTTCCCTTTTTAATTCAACTTTAAAACGATCAAAAACAGTTTTTTCTACCAATAAAATCAATTCCAAAATATCCTTTGCACTTGCATACCCATTATTAACTATAAAATTAGAGTGTTTGGGAGAAACTTGAGCTCCACCAATTTCATATCCTCTTAGTCCACATTCATCAATATATTGCCATGCCGCTTTTTCTTCGGGATTTCTAAACACACTCCCTGCACTCGCAAAATTCCATGGTTGTGTGGACATTCTTTTTTCCTTACGTTTATCTAAAACCGCTGTAATTTCTTGTGGATCTTTTGGATTCATTTCAAAAATTGCTTCTATTAAAATCCAATCTTTATGTCCTTGTAAAATTGATTTACGATAACCAAATTGCATATCTTCTTTACTCAATGTCATCAACTCATTTTTATCATTTAAGACAAGTGCTGATTTGAATACATCCGCAAAACAGTATTTATAAGCGCCTGCATTCATATAAATACCACCACCAATAGTTCCAGGTATTCCACCCATGAATTCAAATCCTGATAATCCAACTTTTGCAGATTCATAAGCAAGATAAATCATACTCACACCTGCTTGTGCCTTAATTTCTATCCCATTAAAAGATACTTGATTAAAATATTTATATAACGAAAAAATAACACCTTCATATTCTTTATCAGAAAATAATAAATCCGAACCTTTTCCAACAACCATATGCTTAAGTTGTTTTTCACGACAATAAGAAATCCCTTTACGTAATCCTTCAATATCTTTGACATGAATAAAAAGTCTTGCAGGTCCTCCTACTTTAAATGTTGTATGTTTATACATAGGTTCATTTTCTAAAATATCTCCAACCTCTAAATCTATCAATTCATAAAATATACGATCAAAATCCATAATTACTTCCTTTCTAAAAGTTTCATCATTTCTTTATAAATATCCTCACAAGCATGAGGTTTTCCTAACTTCTTTGTATTGATTTTCATTTTATCTAAAACTTCATCATGACTCAAGAGGAAACGGACTTTTTCCACAAAATTTTGAGTATTGAAATCTTTTTCCAAAATCATTTCAGCTGCAAAAGCATCGACTAACTCTTGTGCATTATATTCTTGATGATTTAAAACAACATAAGGACTAGGTATAATCAATGAAGGGCATCCTAATGCAGTAATTTCAGCTAAAGTTGTGGCCCCAGCACGTGATACAATTAAATCACAACTTGAAATTAAACTTGGCATATCCTCAACATATGGAACAAGATGAACAGATGAATTCAAATCGATTAATTCTTTTTTCATTTCATCATAGTAATTTTGTCCTGTCACATAAATAATATCATAGTTATCATGCTGCATTGAACGTAATGCTTCTTTCATAACACTATTTACTGATGATGAACCTAAACTTCCCATAACAATAACAACAGTTTTTCTAACTTTATCAATCCTATAAATATCATGAATATCTTTTAATTCCTGACTGCTCACAACACTTGCTCTTGGATTTCCTAATAATACTGTTTTATTTGATGGGAATTGCTCTAATGCTTTTTGATAACAACAAACAATACTATCAACTTTTTTAATAAGAATTTTATTTGTTAAACCAATGATTGAATTTTGTTCATGAATCATTGTTTTAATTCCTTTTTGTGCTGCTGCCATAACAATAGAAGCGCTTGGGTATCCTCCAAACCCAATAACAATATCAGGACAAAATTCTTTTAATATTTTTTTAGATTGACCTAATGATTTTATGAAAATCAAACCATTTTTTATTTTTTGAATAGGATTTCCTACAAAACCTTTCACATTCAATCCTCTATATTCATATCCTAACGATGGAACAACTTTCGATTCTAAACGATCAGTTGTTCCCACAAATAAAAATTCAGTATCAGGTTTTTGTTTTTTTATATATTCAACAAGGGCTAAAGCAGGATATAAATGTCCTCCAGTTCCCCCAGCACTTACAATAATTTTCATCTTTCTCACTCTCCTTTCATTATTATAGCATATTATTCGCAGATTTCGAGATATTAATTAAAATTCCTATACTCATTAAAGTAATTGTCAAACTTGTACCACCATAGGAAATCAAAGGAAGAGTGACACCTGTTACTGGAAACAACCCTACAACAACTCCTAAGTTGATTAAAGTTTGTATTCCTATCATAGAAATAATACCAATCATCAATAAACTTCCAAATAAATCTCTTACATTTTGACTAATTTTTAGAACTGTTTTAAATAAAGTTAAATAAACACCTATTAAAGCAACCCCACCTATAAATCCATACTCCTCAGCAATAATTGCAAAAATAAAATCTGTTTGTGGCTCAGGTAAATAAAAATGCTTTTGTATACTGTTATCAAATCCTGCACCAAGTAAACCACCTGGTCCTATCGCATATAAAGATTGTATAGCTTGAAATCCACTCCCTAAAGGATCTTGAAAAGGATCCAAAAACGATAATATTCTTTCCATACGATAAGGTGCTGACAAAATCATGAAAATAATACCCACAATAGCAAAACAGCCTAATATAATAAAATATATAAATGGGAATGGTGAAACAATTAACATCACAACAATACTACAAGCCATAACGACTCCACTTCCAAAATCTGGTTGTAACATAATCAATAAAAATCCTAATCCCATAACAACAAGTAAACGGAAACTATATTTTAATCTATTCATACGATAATAATTATCTTCAATATAAACAGCCGCATAAATAATCATCCCTATTTTAAACAACTCACTTGGTTGCAATGCAAAAAAACCAAAGTTAAACCAACTTCGACTTCCACCACGCACGACCCCTAATCCTGGTATTAAAACAAGTATCAACAATAAAAAACATCCGCCTATTATTTTTTTATAATGCTCTTTATAAAAATGATAATCTATTTGAGAAGTCATATACATAGCTATTAACCCTAAACATGCAAAAATAGCTTGTCTTTTGATATAAAATAAAGAATCCCCATATTTATAATATGCCCATATATGAGAAGAACTATAAACATTCACTAATCCAAATACAACAATAATAAGAGTAAGTATTATTATTTTTTTTGTTTTCATGATAACCCCCTATTTATAAAAGCATATGAAAAAAAAGAAGAATTTAATACTCTTCTTTTAGCATTTTCTTATATTCATATATTTATAAATCATTTTTTATAATGATATAAAAAAGAAGAGAGCTCTCTCTTCTAAAATTCATTAACTATCTTTTTAAACACACATCCTCTTTCTTCATAACCCTTAAATTCATCAAATGAACTTGTTGATGGAGAAAGTAACACAATATCTCCTTGTTTTGCAATATCTTTTGCCTTTAAAATAGCATCTTCCATATGTTCAACAACAATTGTATGAGGACATTTCATGTCTTTAGCAAATCTTTCCTTTGCATCTCCAAAACAAATGAGAGTTGAGATTTTATCTTGGTAAGTTGACATCTCTGTCAAATCTAACCCTTTTTCAAAACCACCCATCAATAAAATAACTGGCTTTTCAAATGCCTTTAACGCAATAATTGTCGCATCAGTATTTGTTCCTTTTGAATCATTATAGTATTTAACCCCATTATATTCTCTAACATATTCAATACGATGTTCCACACTAGTAAATGAAGCAAGTGTATCATGAATATCATTCATTGATACTCCACTTAATGAACAAGCAATAATAGCAATCATCATATTTTGAATATTATGTTTTCCTACAATCTTTATTTCATCAAGATTCATAACAAACTCATTCATATAATAAATTGCATTATTTTTAATCATACAATCAGCTTCTTTTTCTAAAGAAAATGTTATTTTCTTTGAAGGAACTGGATATTGATTAAGATAATCCTGTAAAACTTCATCATCTAAATTCTCAATAAAATAATCATTTTTATCTTGGTTCATATAGATACGTGTTTTTGATGCATAATATTCATCTAAAGAAGCCATATAATCTAAATGATCTGGTGTTAAATTAATGATAGTTGAAATATGTGGATGAAATTTTTCTATATCTAATAATTGAAAATTAGACATTTCTAAAACAACATCATAATGATTATGATTAACTAAATCTTTTTCTAAAACACAAGATGAATAAGGTGTTCCAACATTTCCCGCCAAGCATACTTTTCTTGAAGCGGATTTTAAAATTTCATCAATCAAAGTAACTGTCGTTGTTTTTCCATTTGTTCCAGTAACAGCAATATAATTTTGCATCTTAGCTACTTGATAAGCCAATTCTATTTCAGTATAAAGTGGAATTCCTCTTTCTTTTAAACGTAATATAAAAGGTAAACGATATTTTATACCTGGATTTTTTACAACAAAATCAAAGTCTCTTTCAAACAATTCATCAGGATGACCCCCAACAATCATCTCAATACCTTTTTCTATATAATCATCATAACAATCAATTTTTTCTTGACTTGCGTATTCATTAACAGTAATCGTTGCATGAAGAGAAAGAAGCAACTCTACGGCTGCTTTTCCACTTTTAGCCAAGCCTATGACGAGAACTTTTTTTCCTTTTAACATATTACATAACCCCTAACACAATACCAATCATTCCACAAATAAAACCTAAAAACCAAAATGTAATAACAACCTGTTGTTCACTCCATCCTAACATTTCAAAATGATGATGAATAGGTGCCATTTTAAAAACTCTTTTTCCTCTTGTTTTAAATGAAACAACTTGTATAATAACTGACAAAGTTTCCATTAAGAAGACTCCGCCAATAATAATCAATAATAACTCCTGATTTGTAAGCAATGCTAAAGCAGCCAAAACGCCTCCTAATGCAAGTGAACCTGTATCTCCCATAAAAATGCGTGCAGGATGATAATTATAATACATAAATCCTAATAATGCCCCAACAATAATCATTGCATAAATAGCAACAGGATAATTTTTTGTCATAACTGCAAAGATAACAAATGGTGCTATTGCGACCATTGATAAACCAGTTGCCAAACCATCCAATCCATCAGTTAAATTGACTGCATTACTTTCAGCAGTAAACATGAAGTAAACAAGTATTGGATAAAACCATACTAAATCTACATTCATATGTAATAAGGGAATTGTAATACTTGTATCAAAGTCAGGTATAAATGCTTTTGCCAAAAAGTAAAATGCAATAGCAACGACTGATTGTAAAGTATATTTATATAAAGGTTTTAATCCCTCATTTGTTTTTTTAACAACAATTAAATAATCATCTAAAAATCCAATTAATCCAAATCCCACAAATGCAAATGTTATCAAATGAATATATGGGTTTGTAAAGAATGAAAAATTTAATAAATAAACAGTCAAAACAGAACAAAGAATGAAAACAACTCCACCCATTGTAGGGGTTCCACCTTTTTGCTTATGAGATTCTAACCCTTCTTCCCTTTCTACTTGACCAAATTTTAACTCTCTTAAATATCGAATAGACTTAGGCATTGCAACCATAACGAATACAAATCCAACTATAAAGTTAATTAATACTTGTATGAAGATCATAATTATACTCCTTTACTTCTTTTTTAACTCTATTAATATAACATATTTATGAAATAATAACAACTTATCCTTAACATAAAAACAGTTCCTCATAAAGGAACTGTTCTCACTTACTGAATCGCTTTTTTAAATTCATCTTGAACAATTTTCAATTGTTCAGGACTTTCAAGCAAATCTAATGCAATAAGAGCAAGAGCTTGAGAAGCTTTAATTAATCCTGTTTCACCATCTTGAGAAATTGTTGCTGCTGCCATTTCTTTTGAATGCCCTTTGACATCCTCATCAGCAATTTTAATATATCCATGAAGAGCAGGACATTTATAACTCACTGCTCCAATATCACTACTTCCTTTAGGAACCTCATCAACTTCGTCAACTTCATTAACACCTAATTGATCATATTTATCTTTCAACATATTGGCTAGAGTATAATTGATAACTGTATCTTCATAAGGACATTCATAGATAGAAGTCTTAAAAGTTGTATTTGTCGCAAGACAAGCACCTTTTGCACAGTTGATTGCTTTTTCAGTCATTTCCTTAGCATATTTCATAGTTGGTGCTCTAAAATAATATTCTAATGAAGCATAGGCAGGAATGACATTAGCTGCTTCTCCACCATCCTTTATAATCCCATGAATAAATGTTCCAGCATCTACAAATTGTCTTGTTAAATTAATTTGCATATAAGTCATGACTGCAGCATCTAGTGCTGAAGCTCCATCTTGCGGATTACATCCATGAGCATTTTTTCCAAAAAATTCAAATTTTACAGGATTTAATGCTTGAGTTCTTCCACCAATACCACTCTTTGTACTTGGATGAATCATCATTGCTACATCAATATGATCAAACACACCAGCTTCAGCCATTGAAACTTTTCCACCAAAATTTTCTTCAGCAGGAGTTCCTAATACAAGAACCTTTCCACCAAAATGATCAACGACTTCTTTTAAAGCAACACCAGCAGCGACTCCGATACCAGCAATCAAATTATGTCCACAACCATGTCCAACTTCAGGTAAAGCATCATATTCACATAAAAATGCAATCGTTGGTCCATCTTTATGGGTATCATATTCACCTACAAATCCAGTAGGAACAACATAGCCCTTTGTTGTATGGAAGCCTTCTTTTTCTAAATAATTTGAAAGTAATTCCATTGCTTCAAACTCTTGATTTCCAATTTCAGGATTTTCATACATTGTTTGGACCATTGCCATATATTCATCTTTTTTATTTTTTACTGAATCTAATATTATTTGTTTGTAATTCATAAAACATTCTCCCTATTCTACAGCCTGAGCTGATAATTCTTTTGCTTCTTCTACCCACTTATTTAAATCACCATTTGCTCTTGCATCTTCTATAACTTTATTACATAATTCAATAAATGAAGCATATTCTTCTCCTAATGGAAAACCAATAACATTTGTTGAATACATTTTTGTTGGATCTAAATCAAACCCTTCTTTTGGTAACATGACTAAATTTGTAAATGTTTTTGTCATTGGTTGAGCTGAAGAACTTGCAGCAACCATTGCATCAACATCTCCAGAATTTAATGCAAGTGCAGCAGCATCAGTTGTTCCATATTGCTTAATATTCTTTTCAGTTGTTAATTTTTGCGCCATTTCATATTGAATAGATGCTGATTGTGCAGCAATTTTTAAATTTGCTGATTTAAAATCATCTAAAGTTTTATATTTTTTAGCATTTTCTTTTGTTGTTAAAATTCCTTGATATCCATCATCTTCTTCTCTTTGATAACCAACAGAAAATTGCATAACTTGTTTTCTTTCTTCAGTTTGTGCAAATCCTGAAATTCCCATATCTACTTGACCAGATTGAATATTAGCTAAAACACCATTAAAATCAGTTGCTTTAATTTCTAATTCAACGCCTATAGCATCTGCAATCGCTTGTGCTAAAGCAATATCACTACCAACAATTTTCTTTTCTCCATTTTCATCCAATACATAAAACTCACTTGGTGC
>CAJUJC010000026.1 GCA_910586805.1 uncultured Erysipelotrichales bacterium
AGACAGGTGTATATATTGCTTGTACTCATGGTGTTTTATCAGGACCTGCTGCTCAAAGATTACAAGATTGTGCTGCGACTGAAGTTGTTATTTGTGATACTATTTCAATTCCTGAAGAAAAGAAATTTGATAAATTGGTGCAAGTGACAGTAGCAGATTTATTAGCTCATACAATTGAAAATATTGAAAATAATTTACCAGTAAGTGATGTGTTTAAACAATATAATTTTTAAAAGATATTATATTGAAAAGTTTTAAAATAAATCTCGTTATTTGTATGATCAGATAACGAGATAATTTTGTATAAAACAAATGAAAAATAAATGAACGAAAATATGAGTTGTATTATAAATATGAAATAACTTGATTATAAATCCATTTCATTATGCATAAAACATATTTTTGTTGAGAAAAAAGGAAAAATATAGTACAATCCTTGTATATATGAGTGTTTCTTTTGATGGAGGAAAAATGTAGATGAATGGTGAAAAGGATAATTTTAAGAATAGAATTTTAGATCATTTTTTTGAACCTGTAGTAAAAGAGGAAGACAAAAAAAATAAGTGATGAGAGTTTTACAGCAAGATACAAAGATGAAACTGAATTAAGAGTTGAACCAGCAGTTGTAGAAGAAGAGGTATCAACTGTAAAAGAACCAACAATCATTTCAGCTCAAACAGTTATTCGTGGTCATGTTGTAGCAGATAGTGATATTGAAATAAGCGGGGAAGTTATAGGGGATATCACTGCTGAAGGATTGGTAAAGGTTTTAGGTGGAAAGATTACTGGAAATATAAAAGCATTAAAAATATTGATTAAAAATAGTCAAATACAAGGATGCTTGGCAAGTAAAGATTTTATAGATATTGTTGAGGGTAGTGAAATCATTGGAGATATTATTGGTGGAGATATTGTTATTGATTCAAAATGTCAAGGTGATATTATTGCGAAAGAACGATTAAAACTTTTACAAAATGCGAATATAAATGGTGATCTTCAAACAAAAATTATTAAAATTGATGAAGGTGCTATTGTTGAAGGTAGATTAAAAATGTTGTAGGACATAAATAATCATTTAATAGTGAGAATTTTGTATATAAAGGTAAGTTAAGATAAAAATTAACTTATCTTTTTATTTTGTTTGAAGAAAATAGAAAATTTCATTATTATATAAATTCTTATAAAATATGAGACTATTGAAATAAAATAGAGAAAATAAGACAAAACATATCTATAATATGATTATGTGGAAAAAGTGTGACAAAATTTTGTTAATAATACAAAGTAAAATATATAATAAATGAGAAAAATGTTGAAAAATGCGTATAAAAATACTTTAAAATGTTAAAAATGAGTTTAGAAATTTGACAAACATATAAAATTTTGGTATTATGCGCAAGGGTGAGCGAAATGTACTTCAATACACACACACATTTGAATAGTGATGAATTATATAACAAAAGAGATGTATTTATTCAACATGCATTGAATAATAATGTAATGAATCTTGTGGTAGCAGGGTATGATATTGAATCATCTTATAAAGCTGTTCAAATAGCAAATGAGTATCCATTTATTTATGCAACAGTTGGAGTGAGTCCAAATGATTGCTTAGATACTACTGATGAAGATTTAAAAGTGATTGAAGAATTACTTCAAAACCCTCGTGTTGTTGCTTTAGGTGAGATAGGTTTGGATTATTATTGGGAAGATGTTCCACACAATAAACAAAAAGATGTGTTTATTAAGCAAATTGAAATTGCTAAAAGATATAATAAACCAATTGTTATTCATGCAAGAGATGCTTATGAAGACACTTATCAAATTTTAAAGCAAGCTCAGCATTATGGAATTATGCATTGTTATAGTGGTTCAGTGGAAATGGCAAAAAGATATATTGAAATTGGATTTGAAATTTCATTGGCTGGACCTGTTACTTTTAAAAATGCAAAAGTGCCAAAAGCTGTTGCAACCGAAATTGGTATTGATCATTTGATGATCGAAACAGACTGTCCTTATTTAACACCTCATCCGTTTAGAGGAAAGTTGAATGAGCCAGCAAATGTTGTGTATATTGCCCAGGAAGTAGCAAAGCTAAAGAACATGGAGATAGAAGACGTTGCTAGAATCACAACATTTAATGCCAAAAAAGTGTTTGGGATTAAATAAGGAGGAAATGAAAAATGTTAAAAAAAGCTAAAGAGGTAGTTGTCTCGGCTAATAGCCGTACAAAAGGAATTTTAGCAGTTGCTTGTGTTTATGTTGTTGTTATGTTAGCAACTGTATCAACAGGAGCAGTTAATCGTATTATGGATTATATTCCTACAGTAGATATTTCTGTTAGAGATGGTGTCCAAGATCAAAAGGACTATTTAGTGAAACAAGATACAGTAGGAAATGTTTTAGATGAATTAAGTATTGAATTGAATAAGGGAGATAGTATTGATAAAGGGTTAGATGAACTTGTTCAACAAAATGATTTACTAAAAATTACAAGAGTTGAAACTGCAACAGTTACAAAAGAAGAAAAAATCCCATTTAAAACAGTCACTAAAGGTAGTGGTGGTTGGAGTTCAACAGTTGTACAAGAAGGTAAAAAAGGTGTTATTAAAAAAACTTATTTAGTAACTTATGCAAATAAGAAAGAAATGTCAAAAAAAGTTATTAAAGAAGAAGTTATCAAAGAGCCAGTTGACAAAATCATTCAAAAGAATGGAATTGCAAAGGGAACAACTTTTACTGGTAGATTAACAACTTATGGAGGAGACTGTAATGGATGTGGAGGAAGTTCTTCATCTGGAGTCAAATTGTCTCCAAAAACAGGTGTTAATAACTCAAATTCACCATTTTTAACTTATAGAGGAAAGAAATATTATTGTTTAGCGGCTGATCGTTCTATACCATTTGGAACTATTATTAAAATTTCAAACCATAATTTAAGTACAAGTTCAACAATTTATGGAATTGTTGTTGATCGAGGTGGAGCTATCAAAGGAAATAAAGTAGATATTTTTAAAGGTAGCGAAAAAGGTGGTAAGAAGTATTTCAGCGGTGGAACTTCACATAACACAAAATTTGAAGTTGTATCTATCGGTAGTGGTAGAGCAAATTTTTGGAGATAACATTTGTTATCTCTTTTTTTATATTGACAAAATGAAATATCAGTGATAATATAATGATGACATGACATCATTATAATAAAAGGAGGAGTGAATATGGAAAATATAAAATTAAATAATGGATTATTAATGCCAAGCATAGGTTTTGGGACATGGAAGATTAATGAATATGATCAAGCAGTAGAGTTAGTAAAAAATGCAATAAAGTATGGATATAGACATATAGATACTGCGAGTGTGTATGGAAATGAAGAAGCAATAGGTCAAGGAATAAAAGAAAGTCATATTCCTCGAAAGGAATTATTCATAACAACAAAATTATGGAATGATGTAAAAGGATATAGTGAGACTATTATTGCTTTTGAAGAAAGTTTGAAGAGAATGCAATTAGATTATATTGATTTATATTTGATTCATTGGCCTTCACCAATTCAATTTAGAGATTGTTATCAAGAAAGAAATATAGAATCATATCATGCTTTGGAAACTTTATATAAACAAGGTAAAATTAAGGCAATTGGTGTAAGTAATTTTTTAAAACATCATATAGAAGAATTAGAAAAAAATATAAGTATTCCAATAATGGTTAATCAAATAGAATTTCATCCCTATTATTATGATCAAGAAACAATCGATTATTGTAAAGAACATGGAATAGTTGTAGAAGCATATAGTCCATTAGGAAGAGGACAGGTTTTACAAGATAAAATTATTAAAGAAATTGCAAAGAAATACAATAAAACAGAAGCACAAATATGTATACGATATGCTATTGATAATCAGATTGTACCTTTACCAAAATCAGTTTCAAATGAAAAAATAAAAAGTAATTTAGATGTTTTCGATTTTTGTTTAAAAGAAGAAGATAGACAAAAAATAAGAAGTTTGAGTAAAGTTGACGGAAAAATTGGTTCATATCCAGATACAACAAATTTTTAGGAGGAAATTATGAAAGGAATTTTATTAGTATCACATTCAACTATATGTTACGGTGCTAAAGAAAGTTGTGAAATGATAGTAGGTAAGCAAGAGAATATAGAAACTATGTCTTTAACAGAAGAGGGAGTAGAAATATTTAGAGAAAAATTAGAAAACTTATTGGAAAACATGTTTACAAAATATTTGGAAGTAATTATTTTGACAGACATACCAAATGCAACTCCTTTTAATGAGTGTTATAGATATAAATTAAGTCACAAGGAAAGAAATATAACTATATTATCTGGTATGAATTTAGCAATGTTAATTGAATTAGCAATGTTTAGTTCATTAGATATGGATACAGAAGATATGGCAGCACAAGTTGTAGAAACAGGAAAAAATTCTATTTTAAAATTATAAATATTAGTTTCTATGATATTATTATATTATAAGATGTCATGACAACACAACAACATAATAAGAGAGGTGAAAAGAATGTCACTGAGTTTAGTGAGAGTAGATGATCGTTTGATACATGGTCAAGTATTACTTATGTGGACAAAAGTTAGATTAGGAGATGCAATTATTTTATTGGTTGATGATGCTCTTGCAAATGATCAATTTTTAAAGGAAGTATTTATGAATGCAGGAAATGGTTTAGGAAAAAAGGTTTACATTTTTAATGTAGATGAAGCAGTTGAAAAGATACCTAAAGCTATGAATGGTAAAAAGAATTATTACTTAATCTCTAAAAAAATTGAACAACTTTATGAGTTAAAAAGAAGAGGGATTGATTTTGGAAATGAAATTATTTTTGGGACAGCTAGTAAAGCTGCTGGGACTGAGAAAGTTTATAATAATATTTATTTGTCTTCAAATGATATGAAATATTGTGACTTCTTAGATTCTCAAGGAATTAATATTTTGTTTAAGTTAATTCCTGACGAAAAGGGATTAACATTAAAAGATGTAAAAACAAATTATAAGGGAGGATAAGAACATGGAAGTAAGTATTTTACAAGCATTTTTAATAGGTGTTGCATGTTGGCTAGGTAGTGTTGAAAATTCACAACCATTAGGAGTTGGTTTTTCAGATGCTATGTCAAAGCCTATTGTAGGTGGAACGATAGTTGGGGTAATTTTAGGAGATCCAGTGACTGGTGTAACAATAGGAGCAGCTGTTCAAGCAATGTATTTAGGTCAAGTATTAATTGGAGGAGTGGCGACAGCGGATATGGCATTTGTATCTTATCCATCTATTGCGTTAGCTATGTTGGCTAAAGCAGATGCAAATGTTGCTGTTACTTTAGCAGCAACAATAGGTGTTTTAGGAGCAGCCTTATTTACTGGATATGAAATTTTAGCTTCAATATTCTATCAATTGGGTGATAAATATATAGCCGAAAATAATATTCGTAAAATGAAAATTGCTTATATGGTCTTGCCACCAATTACAAGTTTTATTATAAGATTTGGAATTACATTTACTATTGTAATGTTAGGAAGCAATTATGCTGCAACCTTATTAGGTGCTATTCCTGAAGTTGTATTACATATAGCAGGTGTTTTAGGTGGGGTTTTACCAGCAGTTGGAATTTCAATTTTAGTTACATACACATTAAAAGATTACAAATTTATTATTTTCTTTTTAATAGGTATGCTTTGTATAACATTCCTAAATTTAAATATGGTTGCAACTGCAATAACAGGGGCATGTTTAGCAGTTATGTATTATATGTTTACTGATGATAAGGGTGTCCAAAATTTACAAATGGCACAAAATGTTGAAGAGGAGGATGAATTACTATGAGTGAAGACAAAGTTGTTAATGAATCTACACAATTAACTAAAAAAGAAATTAATAAAATTTGGTGGACATGGTTCAAATATGCTTTAACAGTTTTTGGTTATGAAAGATTACAGGCACCAGGCTTTACTCTTTCAATGTTACCAATTTTTCAAAAATTCTATAAAAATGATCCAGATAAAATGGTTGCTGCTTTAAAACGTCATTCTGTTTTTTATAATACAAATATCAATGTTGGTGGTGTAGTTAATGGTATTGTTGCTTCAATGGAAGTTGAAAAAGCGAATGGTGCTGATATTAATGATGATTTTATTCAAAATATTAAAGTTGGATTAATGGGTCCTTTAGCAGGTATTGGTGATGCTATAACTCAAGCAACTGTGCCACCTATTGTTCTAAGTATTGCAATTGGACTATCAGCTAATGGTAGTATTTTAGGTGCGGTTTTTGCTGTTTCAGTTCTATATATTTATGCTATGTTATTAACAAAATTTACTTTCATGCAAGGATATAAATCAGGACGTGAAGCTATTCATAAATTATTAGGAAAACAAATGGCTAGAATCCAAGATGCAATGTCAGTGTTAGGATTAACTGTTGTCGGTGCTATTACTGCAAGTTATGTCAATTTTACAATTACTGCACAATATGTTAGTGAGTATAGCACAATTAATTTTCAAGAGGTATTGGATGGAATTTTCCCTAAATTTATTCCTATGTGTTTAGTTCTATTAGGGTTTTACTTGTTAAAATACAAAAAGTTTAGTGCAATTAAATTAATTGGTGTTTATTTAGTTATTGCAATTGTATTAGGACTAACTGGTATTGTATAGAATGATTAAAGTTATATTTTGTGATTTGGATGATACTTTACTTACTCCAATAACAAAAGAAATATCAAATGAAGATATTGAGGCAATTCATAGATGGTTAAGTCAAGGCAATGATTTTGTTATAGCGACGGCAAGACATCATTCATTTTTAAGAAAAACTACACATGTGATGGATGATTTTGATTGTATTGGATGGAATGGAGCTGAAATTTATTTAAAACATAAAACAGTACAATTGTTACCTTTTCAAAATGAACAAGTTTTAGAAATATATGAAAATATGAAACAATATAAAACATATGCAAAAGTTACAAATATTCATAATGAGTATATCTTTGGAAGTATGGATTTTTATAATAAGGATATATTTCAAGATGAATTCTGTACTATTTTAAATAAAGATATAGATCATTATTTGAATAGAAACAGCCTCCCCATTGTTCATATAAATTATATATTTCCAACTACACAGCTCCATTATCAATTTTACAAAGATTATCAAAATAATAAAAACATTAATAAACAATTATACAGTTGTAAAATAACCTCAAAATTCAGTTTTGATATTACAGTAAAACAAGCGACTAAAGAAGATGGTATTCAGACATATCTCCAATATATTGATATTCCAATTCATCAAATAGCAACAATAGGAGATAGTTTGAATGATATAGGTATGTTTAAACTTACAAAATATAGTTTTTGTATGAGCCATGGACATGAAGAAGCAAAGAAGAAAGCTAATTATGTTGTTAAAAGTGTAAGTGAAGCTATAAGAATATTAGAAAGGAAAAATAACTATGGAAAATAAATATATTTTTTTAAAACCAACTTTCTTTGAAGCATTATGGGGTGATGGAACAGTTCTAAAAAAATATGATGTTGAAAAGTATGTGCCTGAAGGAATGGATAAAAGTGACATTGCAGGAATAGGGGCTTTTAGTGGATTGCCTAGTGATGCTAATGAAATTTTAAGTGGAAAATTCAAAGGTTATAAATTGAATGAACTTTATGATGAACATCCTGAATTGTTTGGAACACCTTCAACACTAAAATGGGAACATATACCTGTTTCAATGGGATTAGGATATGCATGTGCAGATTTAAGTATTCAAGTACATCCAACAGAGGAATATGCTATGAAGAAGTTAAACTGTCATGGGAAAAGTGAAAGTTGGTATATAGCTGATTGTCTACCCCACTCAGATATTGTAATGGGGCATAATGCAAAAACAATGCAAGATTTAGATGATTATATTGAAAGAAAAGATTGGACAGGACTATTAAAAAGATATCCAATTTTACCAGGATCTTTTTATAACATACAGGCAGGAACATTACATGCTATTCAAAAAGGAACACTTTTTATGGAAGTGTGTAATCCTTGTCCTGTAACTTATAGATTTTATGATTATGATCGTGTAGATAAAAATGGAAACAAACGACAGTTAGATATTGAAAAAGCAAAAGAAAACATTTTAGTTCCTTTCGTTTGCCAAGATACTCATTATCATTATAGAAATAATAAAGGTGTAACAGAAATCAATTTAACTGATAATGATAACTTCTCTGTTTTTAAATATGTTATTAATGGTGAAGGTTCTTTACAAATGCCTAAATCATATTTAGGAGCATTTGTTATTGAAGGGTCAGGAGAAATTGATGGTGTTTCTTTAAAAGCAGGAGATTGTCTTTTGATTACTGCTGAAGTTAAGGAATTATTGTGGAAAGGAGAGATGACAATTTTAGCTTATAGTGGATAGGTAAAATTGTTTGTATATTCTATGTATGAAATAGAAAATAGAATCCCTAATTTTGAATTATATCCAGTAAAAAAAATGAAAGGTATAAAAGCAATTGTAGGGTTAGAAGATATAGTAAAAAAAATCAAGGAAAAAATTAATAAAGATAAATTTGTTATTTGTATTGATTATTATCATGGTATTAATGAAGCAATTATTGAACAAATAGTTCAAAAATTAAATCCATCTTTAATAATTAAATCTCATGAGGCTCAATATTGTGAAGATATTATTCAAGATAAATTTGGTAAATTTATTACAGAAGATAGAGTAAATGGTGTTTTTAGTGTAGCGAAGATTCATGAATTTTTTAATCCTGAAATTATCCAAAAGTTAAAACACAATATTGAAAATACATCAGGCTTAGTTATTGTATATGGAGTAGGTGCGAGTCTTATCACAAAAGGAGATTTACTCATTTATGGATCAATAAGTTATCAGACTATAAAAGATAGATATCAAAAAGGTTTGGATAATTGGGGTGCAAAAAATAGTCATGAAGAATATTTAAGAAAAGAGAAAAGATTTAATTTTTTAGAAAGTAGAGTATTGGATAAACATAAAAGAATAATGATGATAGAGTGCGACTTTATTATTGATTGTAATAAAGATGATAAATTTGTTATGATTACGCAAAAACAGTTTGATCAAGTTGTTCAAAGGTTCTCAACAAGTCCGTTTAAAGCAATTCCTATCTTCATGAAAGGAGTATGGGGAGGACATTGGTGCCAAAAGGTTTTAAATGCTGGATTAGATTTAGAAAATACGGCTTGGGGAATTACAGGTTTCTTAGATTGGCAGGCTGTTGCAGTTGAATTTGAAAATGGAATATTTGAATTCCCATCAACAGATTTAATTCAATATAATCCTAAGGGAATATTAGGAAGAAAATTGTGGTATTTATATGGATATCGTTGTCCATTACATGTTAATTTTTTAGATACATGGGGTGGCGGAAACTTAAGTTTACAGGTTCATCCTACAATTGCATATGCTCAAGAAGAATTTAATTCCTCTTGGGGACATTATGAAAGTTATTATATGCTAGATGCATGTGAAGAAAGTTCTGTTTATTTAGGTACAAAAGAAGGTGTAAAGTTAAACGAACTTGTTGATGCATTTGAAAATGCACAAGAAACTGGTAAGTTTGATGATGAAAAATATATTAATCGTTTTTCTATGAAAAAACATGATCATGTATTTATTCCAGGAGGAACAATTCATTCAGCTGGGAAAAACACTTTGACATTAGAAATTGATATGTTTTGTTTTACAACATTCAAACTTTGGGATTGGGGTAGACTAGATTATGATGGAAAACCTCGTCCAATAAATATTGATCATGGGCAGCATGTTATTCAAGAAGAATTTCAGACATCTATGATTAAAGACCAATTTATTTCTAAAAAGCAACAAATTGATTCAGGATATGGATGGAGAAAAGAACGAAGTGGTACAATGCCATTCGAAGCACCTATGGAAGTTAATAGATATTGGTTTAAGAAAGCTGTTCATTTTGATCCTAATGATGGTATTGTGATTCATGTTCTTGTAGAGGGAGAAGAAGCAGTTATTGAAAGTTTGGATAACCGTTTTGAACCAATTATTATTCATTATGCTGAAGCAATCTTTATTCCAGCAGATGCAGGACAATATATTATTAAACCATGTGGATTATCAAAAGAACAAGAATGTGCAGTTTTAGAAATTTATATGGATATTTAAAGGAGGTGACTATATGTACGAAAAAATAAATGAAAGAAGTCCAAACTTTGATTTACATCCAGTTTTTCTAGTAAATAATACAAAGTCATGGAAAGGATATAAGCAAATTGTTGATGTTATTCAAAATAAAGCACATGAATTAGATAAATGTGTCATTGTTATTGATTCATATTACGATATAAATCATAACGAAATAAGAAAACATATTGTAGAACAGTTGAATCCATCTTTAATTATAAAAACAGATGATTTGATGCCTTCATTAGAGGAATTACATAGACGATTAGATTGTTATATAACTGATGATAGGATTAATGGTGTATTTGCAGTTGGACAGATTAATGAATATTTTGATGAAAATAAGATTAAAAAAGCACAAAAGGATATTCAAAATACAAATGGAATTATTGTTGTCTATGGAATAGGAGCAAGTATTATTACAAAAGGTGATATTCTTATTTACAATAATATTACTATTCAAAAGATTAAAGATGGTTTTTTTGGTAAATTAGAAAATTGGGGTATGGAGAATTCTAATGATGATCCTCTTACAAAAGAAAAGATTTTTAATTTTGTTGAATCAAAATATTTTGATAATCATAAACGTCATATTTTTGATGAAATGGATTTTGTTATTGACGGAGATGATGTAGAAAACCCTGTTATGACATCAGGAGATGACTTTAGAAAAGCTTTAAAATATTTTGCTACGCATCCTTTTAAACTAGAGCCCTTTTTCAATAGAGGAGTATGGGGAGGACATTGGTGTAAGGATGTCTTAAATGGTGGATTGGATAAAGAAAATACAGCTTGGGGTATGACAGGTTGGATGAATTTTCAAAATGCAATTGCACAATTAGGAGACAATGAATTTAGGATTGTAGGAAGAGATATAGTTCAGTATCAACCAATTCATTTCTTAGGTAATCAGAATTTCTTTTGGTTTGGATATAATTGCCCTGTAGGTTGTGATTTTTTAGACACTTGGGGTGGAGGAAATTTAAGTTTACAAGTTCATCCAGATATTGCTTATTCACAAGAAACATTTAATTTTCCTTTTGGACATTATGAAAGCTACTATATGTTAGATACTTGTGATGAAAGTTGTGTTTACTTAGGTACAAAAGAAGGAGTCAAGACGGATGACTTAGTAGCTGCATTTAAAGATGCACAAGAGACAGGAAATTTTGATGATGAAAAATGGATAAACTGTTTTCCAATGAAAAAACATGATCATGTCTATATTCCAAGTGGAACAATACATGCTTCAGGTAAGAACACATTAGTTCTTGAAATTAACCCAATTGGTTTCCAAACATTTAAGTTATGGGATTGGGGACGAATTGATGCAGATGGAAAACCGCGTCCAATTAATATTGATCATGGAGCAAAAGTTATTCAAGAAAGATATCAAACACAGTTTGTTAAGGATCATTTAATATCTAAAATAAATGAAGTTGCCAGAGGAACAGGATGGCGTAAAGAACATAGTGGAACAATGGAGTATGAACTATTAAAAGTAGATCGTTATTGGTTTAGTGAACCAATATTCTTTGAAACTAAAGATTATGTTAAACTTCATGTTTTAGTAGAAGGTGAAGAAGCATTAGTCGTAAGTCCTTATGATGCTTTTGATCCAATTGAATTACACTATGCTGAGGCTCTATATATTCCTGCAAGTTTAGGACAGTATATTATTCAACCTAAAAACAAGGGTGAAGAATTAGCTGTATTAGAATGTTATATGGATATGGGGAATGCTTACCAATAAAACTCTTCCAAAAAGCAAAGAATTTATAAAAAAATATGAAAAAGTTCTTCTCTTTTTTACAAAATTATATTTTTGAATAGGTAAAATTTGTAAAAGATGTTACAATATATTTTAAGGAAAAGGAGAGAGTTATGATGAAATATATAATAGATAAAAGTTTGCCTCTACCATTATACTATCAACTTAAACAAGTCATTATTAATTTGATTGATGATGAAGTTTATAAAGAGGATGAAGCGATACCTACTGAGCATGAATTAATTGAAAAATATGAATTAAGTAGAACAACAGTGAGACAAGCTTTAAATGAGTTATGCACAGAAGGTTATTTATATAGAAAAAAAGGTGTAGGAACATTTGTATCATCAAAACAACAATTAGATAATCAACATGATATTATTAATCCTTCAGTTTATAAAATGGATCGAGTTATTAATAGAAATGGATTTATATGTAAAACAAAATTTGTAAGATGTGGCATAATGAATGCAGGTTCGGATATAGCAAGATATTTAGAAATTGAACCAGGAGAGTCAGTTTGGTATATGGATCGTATTCGTTATGCAGGAAATAAGGCAGCATCATTTTCAAGATCATACATAAGAAAAGATATTTTAGAAGATTTTGATCAAGAAGCTGAGGATGCTGCACAGAATTTTTATAAATATTTAGATTCAAAAGGATTAGTTGTTTCAACGGTTAGAGAAAAATTGATACCTGGATGGGCTGATAAAGAAGCAAGAGAAGTATTAGAACTTGATGCAACAACACCTATTTTAATTATTCAGGATACTGGATTTAAAGAAGATGGTACAGTAATAGAATACTCAGTTTCTACTTTAGATGTATCTTTTATAGAGATGACTGCAACTTTTAAAAGAGGATAAAGTAAAAAATATTTTGAATTATAAGAATAAATGATGAGATTATAATATAACTCATTATTTATTCTTAAACTCATTTAAACATAGTTTGAAAAGAGGATATTTTATGGATAAGAAAGAATTAGCAGGGATGTTTGATCATACATTTTTAAAGGCTTATGCAACAAAAGAGGACTTTATAAAGTTATGTAATGAAGCTAAAGAGATTGGGGCTGCTATGGTTGCAATTAATAGCTCGCCAGTAGCTATGTGTAAAGAGTTATTAAAAGGTACGAATATTCATGTTGGAGCAGCTATTTCTTTTCCTTTAGGACAAACAACTATTGAAGTTAAGGTTGCTGAAACAAAGAAAGCTATTGAAGATGGAGCTGATGAGATTGATTATGTGATTAATATTGGCGAATTAAAAATGGGTCATTATGATTATATTGAAAAAGAAATGCAAAGTATTGTAGATGTATGCAAAGAACACCATGTTTTATCTAAGGTTATTTTTGAAAATTGTTATTTAGAGAAAGATGAAATTATAAAAGTTGCTCAGATTGCTAAAAAGGTAAAACCAGATTATATTAAAACAAGTACAGGTTTTGGAACTGGTGGAGCAACAGTTGAAGATGTTCGTTTGATGAAAGAAATAGTAGGTGATGATGTACAAGTGAAAGCTGCTGGTGGTATTCGTGATTGGACAACTTGTCTAGCTATGATTGAAGCAGGGGCGACTCGTATTGGAACAAGCAGTTCATTAAAAATTTTAGAAGAGTTTGATAATACAAAATAATAATATTATTGACAAAAATTATATACAAAAGGACAATGATTACTATTAAATAATTTCCATTGTCCTTTTTGTTTGTTATTTTTTATAAACTATGTGTGTTATTCTTATAATCCACAGTATCCTGTTTTCTCAATAATATATTGTCCTTGTTCAGATACTAAATAATCTAATAATTTTTTAACATTAGGTTTTTGATTATCTTTAAGAGTTACACAATATAAATGAGTAGATAGAGGATAATCACCACTCTTAATATTTTCTATTGTAGGGTAAACACCATCAATAGATAAGATTTTAACATCTTTTTCTTGGTTTAATCCTTCTAAAAAGTATTTAAAAGTATAACCTAAAGCACCATTCTCATTATGGTATTCAGCAACTTCTTTAATGATACCACCCATGCCTGAAGCCATTTCATAAGTGAGAGGTTCTTTTAAAGAAACATTACCCATGAAATATAACATCATAGATTGACTACCTGATCTTTCAGGTCTTTGAAATGCAATAATCTTTTGATTATTTCCACCAACATCTTTCCAATTTGTTATATCACCATGATAGATCTTTTTCATATCCTCACTTGAAATATTATCAATTGGGTTATCTTTATTCACAAAAAAGACAAAAGCTTCTTTACCAATAGGTGTATATTCTAATTGAACATTCATATCTTTAGCTAGTTCTTGTTGTGATGGAGACGGTTTTGCACCAAAAAACATATCAACTTCTTTATTAAATAAACGTTCATAACCAACAGCAGTATTGTAGAAAGTAACGATTTTTCCTAAAGGAGTATTATTTTTTTCAGCATAATCTTTTTCTAGTTGATCAATATCCTTATAAACAGCATTAGCAATCGCAGCATAAACTGGATAACAAGCTTCAGCGCCATCTAAAATTGGCATATTAGAAGGATTTTCAATAATGAGTGAACTTGGTTCTTTTAATGTAACAAGTTTATTATTTTTTGTATAGGGAAAGAAAGGTTCTAAATCTGTGCTAGAGAAACCTTCCATATATTCAAAATCATGCCCTTTATATTTTTGAGATGGACTATTAAGAAATATATAAGCATCACCACAAAGTGATAAAACAATACAACTAAGAACAATGAGAATTTTTTTCTTTGAATATTCGGGTTTAACTACAAAGAAACAAATCATTAATTCAATAGTATGATATAACAATATAGCTATAACAACAAGTGGCTCTCCAGTAAATGCTGCGAGAAAAGCAGGTACAAAGAAAGGAAGAGAAAAGATAAACCATACACTCCACACAGAATTTGATAAACTTCCCTGTGAAATAAGTAAACATAGAAATAATAATGCATATGAAATCATATTCATCCAAAGAATCACTTGAAAAGTATAGTGATTTATTTTTTTACGGAATGAAAAATAGTATAAAGGAAGAATGAAAGCAGAAATAAAGAAGCTCAAGATATGAACACCAAAAAATAGACTACAAAAAGATACTAGTACAGCAGGTGCAAAATAAAACCCTAACAAATGTAAAAAATATTTCATAAGACAACCTCCTTTTTATCATTATAACAATTATATATGAAGAAAGTATGAAAAAAACTTCTTAACTAAGAAGTTTCTACCAAAGCACAAGCAAGAATAGGCGTGATACCATATTCTCTAATATATTCTAATAATTTATCGTCATAAGTGTTGGGTTGCATCCAAGCATAACGAATACCTAAACCACGCATTTCACCAATATATTCATAAACATGTTCCTTTGCACATACAAAAACAACACAGTCAATAGGATGACGAATATCCTCTAAGTCTCTATATAACTTAATATCATCAACACGACTATATATAGGAGAGACACCAAACACATCATAACCTCTCTCTTTTAATCGAGAAAAAATTTTATAACCATACTTTTCTTTATTTTGAGAAACTCCTACAACTGCAAAATGATAGTATTTTTTTAATATTTCTTTTGGATCCATGTTATCACCTCGCCATCATTATAACACAAGATAAAATGTATTGAAATTTAAACCTTGATAAATTGATAATATGAAAGATATATGATATAGTTAGAAAGCAATTAAGGAGCGTGAGTAAGATGTATGATGTGATTGTTGTTGGAGGAGGGCATGCAGGAATTGAAGCCAGTTTAGCACCTGCAAGAATAGGCAAAAAAACATTGCTTATAACTTCTCATTTTGAAAATGTTGGTTCTTTACCTTGTAATACATCTATCGGTGGACCAGCTAAAGGAATTATTGTTAGGGAAATTGATGCATTAGGTGGACAAATGGGAAAAACATCAGATGCAACATATTTACAATTAAAAATGTTAAATACAGCTAAAGGCCCAGGTGTTCAGTCTTTAAGAGCACAGGCTGATAAAAAGGCATATCCAAGATATATGAGAGAAGTTTTAAAGAAACAAGAAAATCTAGATATCGTTGAGGGTATGGTTGAAGATTTGATTATTGAAGATAATACTGTGAAAGGTGTTATTTTAGATGATGGAACAACTTATCAAGGAAAGACTGTTATTTTAACGACAGGAACTTACTTAAAAGCAGAGATTTTAGTTGGAGATCAAAAAACACCTAGTGGACCTGATCAAGAAAGACAATCTTTATTCTTATCAGATAAATTAAAAGGTTTAGGTTTTAGAATACAAAGATTAAAAACAGGGACACCACCAAGAGTAGAAATCAATAGTGTAGATTATTCAAAAACACAATTACAACCTGGAACAGATGAAGCACTAGCATTTAGCTATGAAACAAATACATATATTCCTATTGAACAACAAACACCATGTTATTTAACATATACAAATGAAACAACACATCAAATTATTAAAGATAACTTACATAAATGTAGTATGTATTCAGGAATAGTCAAAGGAATAGGACCAAGATATTGTCCTTCTATTGAAGATAAGATTGTCAAGTTTTCTGATAAACCACAACATCAAATTTTCTTAGAACCTGAATCAAAAGAAATGAATACAATCTATGTTCAAGGCTTTTCAACATCTATGCCTCACGACATTCAAGAAAAAATGATTAGAACAATACCAGGATTAGAGAACTGTACGATTTTAAAATATGCATATGCCATAGAATATGATGCTATTGATCCTTTACAATTATGGCCATCATTAGAAACAAAAGTGATTAAAAACTTATTTACTGCTGGACAAATCAATGGAACAAGTGGTTATGAAGAAGCTGCCGCTCAAGGACTTATTGCTGGTATTAATGCTACAAAATTATTAAACAATGAACCTCCTTTAATTTTAAAAAGAGATGAAGCCTATATTGGTGTTATGATTGATGATTTGGTTACAAAAGGGACAAAAGAACCTTATCGTATGTTAACATCAAGAGCTGAATATCGTTTATTATTAAGACATGATAATGCAGATGAAAGATTAAGACAATATGGTTATGATGCACATTTGGTAAATGATGAGGTTTATCAAGATTATTTAAATAAGATGAAACGTATACATGATGAAATAGAAAGATTGGATACAATTCGTTTTACACCTAAACATGAAATTAATGATATTTTAGAAGAATTGGGTTCTACACGTTTAACAGAAGGAATTAGTGCAAAATCATTATTACAAAGACCTGAGATGGATTATCAAAAGATCAAACCATTTATTGAAGATGTTCAACTCACTTATGAAGAAGAAAAAAGAGTAACAATTCTTATTAAATATAAGGGATATATTGATAAAGCATTAAGACAAGTTGAAAAGATGAAAAAGATGGAAGAAAAACAAATTCCTATGAATTTAGATTATGAAGATGTTTTAAATTTATCTTTGGAAGCAAAACAAAAATTAAATCAAATTAAACCATTAACCATTGCACAAGCATCAAGAATCTCAGGTATTAATCCTGCTGATATTTCTGTTTTACTTATACACTTAAAACAACATTATGAGGGATAATTATGAATATTGAACAATTTATACAAGCATTAAATGGTAAGGGAATAACTTTAACACAACACCAACTTCATCAGTTTGAACTTTATTATCAAACATTGGTTGAATGGAATGAAAAAATGAACCTCACAGCTATTACAAGTAAAGAAGATGTTTATCTTAAACATTTTTATGATTCACTCACAATTTCATTTGATTATCAATTAGATAATCAGTCTTTATGTGATATAGGTGCAGGTGCAGGATTTCCCTCTATTCCATTAAAAATTGTTTATCCAAATTTAAAAGTTACAATTGTAGACTCACTCACAAAACGTATAACATTTTTAAAGCATCTTGTATCTATTTTAGAGTTGGATAATGTTGAGGCTATCTCATCAAGGGCTGAGGAATATGCAAAAGATCATAGAGAATCATTTGATATAGTAACTGCTAGAGCAGTTGCGAGATTGAATATTTTAGATGAATTATGTTTGCCTTTGGTTAAGGTTAATGGATATTTTATAACTTTAAAAGGATTAAAGGCAAAAGAAGAGCTTATTGAAGCAAAAAATGGTATTGAAAAATTAGGTGGAAAACTTATGAAAGAAGTCGATTTTACATTGACAGACGAAAATGATCATAGATGTAATATGTTTATTCAGAAAGTTAAAAAAACGCCTAGTCAATATCCAAGACCATTTGGAAAAATAAAAAAGAAACCAATATAAATATCCACAGTATAGTGGATATTTTATGTGAAAGGGAGATTGTATGATTTTTATGAAGAAAAATATATATGGATTATTATTATGCTTATTTATTGCTTTGCCTTCATGGTATTTAGGAAAAATGTTTCCTATAATTGGTGGTCCTGTGATTGCAATTATTGCTGGTATGATTATCACTATGTTTATAAAAGATAAGAGTTTATTTGAAGATGGAATTAAGTTTACATCTAAGAAGATCTTACAATATGCTGTTATCCTTTTAGGATTTGGATTGAATTTACAAGTTATATTAGAAACAGGTATGCAGTCTTTGCCTATTATTATTTTAACGATTACAATATCATTAGTCATTGCATATATCTTACATAAGACAATGAAAATACCAAGTAAGATTTCTACATTAATAGGGGTAGGTTCTTCTATTTGTGGTGGTTCAGCAGTAGCAGCAACTGCACCAGTGATTGAAGCTAATGATGAAGAAGTTGCTCAAGCTATTTCAGTTATCTTTTTCTTTAATGTCTTAGCAGCGGTTTTATTTCCAATGTTAGGAACAATGTTAGGTTTTTCTCAATCATCAGGAGATGCATTTGGTATATTTGCAGGAACAGCAGTTAATGATACATCATCAGTCACAGCAGCAGCTTCTTCATGGGATAGTATGTATAGATTAGGAAGTGCAACATTGGATAAGGCAGTTACAGTGAAATTAACACGTACACTTGCTATTATTCCTATTACTTTATTTCTAGCTTTTTATAGATTAAAGAAAAATGAAAGCTCTCAAAAAGTATCTTTTAAAAAAGTCTTTCCATTTTTCATTCTTTTCTTTGTAGGAGCATCACTTATAACAACGATTGCGACAGCTTTTGGAGTACCGATTGAAGTCTTTACACCATTAAAAGATTTATCTAAGTTCTTTATTATTATGGCCATGGCAGCAATAGGTTTAAATACAAATATTGTAAAGCTGGTTAAGACAGGTGGAAAGCCTATTTTCATGGGGTTGTCTTGTTGGGTAGGTATTACTCTTGTGAGCTTAATCATGCAATATTTTTTAGGAATTTGGTAGTATATTTTAAAGTGTTTTGTTATAATAAAAGTGGTATGAATGGAGTGAAAGTATGAAAGAACCTATATATAAATTTTTAGATATTCAAGATATAGAAGCAAATGCAAAACAACCAAGAACACATTTTGAAAAAGAAAAAATTCAAGAATTAGCAGAATCTATTCAACAAAATGGATTGTTACAACCTATAGTTGTTAGACCATATAATCATAAATATCAAATTGTTGTTGGTGAAAGAAGATATAGAGCATGTCAACTTGCTGGTTTAACTGAAATACCTTGTATGATTCAAAAATTGGATGAAGAACAAACAGCAGCTGCAGCTATTGTAGAAAATATCCAAAGAGAAAATCTTTCTCCAATCGAAGAAGCTCTTGCTTACCAACAAATGTTAGATTCTCAAAATTTAACACAAGAACAATTGGCTCAAAAGGTTGGTAAGAAGCAATCAACGATTGCTAATAAGTTAAGATTATTACAACTTCCAATGACAGTTCAAGAAGCAGTGAGAAGAAAAGATATTACTGAAAGACATGCAAGGGCATTGTTAAAGTTAGATACAACAGCAAAACAAAATAATATGTTAAGAGAAATTATGGCAAAAAGTTTAAATGTTGAACAAACTGAACAAAAGATTAAACAAAAAACAGAACCAAAGCCTGTTAAACCTAAAACAAAAAGTATTTCTCAAAATATGAAAATTGCATTAAATACATTGGATCAAGCTATTCAAATGGTAAGAAATGCTGGTATAGAAATTCATGTAGATATACAACATAATGATGATGATATTACATATACAGTTAAAATGAAGAAATAGTCCTAGGACTATTTTTTTACTTTTATGTTCAAACGAAGTTTGAATAAATAGACTTAAGTCAGTTGAGCATACAAA
>CAJUJC010000027.1 GCA_910586805.1 uncultured Erysipelotrichales bacterium
TTTCATCATTAGCATCAGTTGCTAAATTACCATTCAAAGATGCACAAGATGGTATTTCAAATACATTTACAGTTATTCCTGGTGCATTAGGAAAAGATGATCAAGTATTTGCTGGAGATTTAGATATTGATTCTATTAAAGATGGAAATATCTAATACAAGAAAGAAGTGAGATAAATGGCTACTCAAAAAGAAATTGATGAATTAGTCAAAATGTTAGATGGTCGTATGAGTGAAGGTTCAGGTCATATTAATATTAAGGTGAATGAAGATGCTCATATCGAAATGGAAGAAGTCAATATTGTGACAAAGATGGATTGTGATACAGGTGATACTGCTTGTAAGATTCCAAATTTGCGCATGGATGACGATGATGAATTTTAAAATTCAAGGAGGAAAAGAAAATGGCTACAAATAAGCAACAAGTTGAAAATTTAGTTGGTATGTTAGATGCCTATGCTGAAAAAGGTGGACATCATTTAAATGTTAACGTTTTAAATAGAGATACTTTAATTGATGCTCAAAAACATCCTGAAAAATATCCTCAATTAACAATTCGTGTTTCTGGATATGCTGTTAACTTTGTTAAATTAACAAAAGAACAACAAGATGATGTTATTTCTCGTACATTCCACGAATCAATGTAAGAATAAAGGTGCTTTGGCACCTTTTCTTTTTGAAAAGTAAAATTTTCAATGTATAAAAAATGATATTTCATTCAAATTGTGATAAAATAATACCAAGAAAGTTGGTGAAAATATGAAAGGTTATATTCATTCTACGGAAAGCTGTGGAACAGTAGATGGTCCAGGCATTCGTTTTGTTGTTTTTTTTCAAGGTTGTCCAATGCGTTGTTTGTATTGCCATAATCCAGATACTTGGAAAGTGAATGTTGGTAATCAAATGAGTGTTGATGAAATATTAAAAATGTATGAAAGTAAAGCTGAATTTTATAAAAATGGTGGAATCACTTGTACTGGTGGAGAACCAATGTTACAAATTGATTTTTTAATTGAGTTATTTGAAACATGTCAAGAAAAAAATATTCATACATGTTTAGATACATCGGGCATTACTTTTAATGAAAATCCTGAGTATTTAAAGAAATTAAATCGATTATTGAAATCTACAAATCTTGTGATGTTAGATATTAAGCATATTGATAATGAAGAACATAAAAAATTAACTTCACAGCCTAATGATAAAATATTAAAGTTTGCTAAATATGTTGATGAGCAAGGTGTAGATATTTGGATTAGACATGTTGTTGTACCAACAATTACACAAAATGATGAATATTTATATCGTTTAGGTCAGTTTATAGCGACACTTAAAAATATTAAGGCATTAGATGTTTTACCATATCATACAATGGGTGTTCCTAAATATGAAAGCATAGGAATGGAATATCCATTAAAAGGTATTCATCCTTTAGATAAAGACGATGCTGTTCAAGCAAGAAAAATTGTTTTAAAAGGAATGAAAGATGAATTAAATAGACACTAAGGTGTCTATTTAACTTTAGGAGTATAATTATGGACTTTAATAAACTACAAGACCAATTGGATGAATTGTATATAAAACAAGATTTAGATCAAGTATATATGTTTTTGATTGAAAAAACATATGAAGCAATGGAATTACAAAATGATGAAATTGTTTTATTTTTACTTAATGAAATGTTAGGCTATTATCGTGTAACAGCTAAATTTAATGAGGGAAACCAAATCATTATACAAATGATAAAAATAATTGAATATAGAAATTTGAATGATACAATATCTGCTGCAACAACTTTTTTGAATATTGCAACTTTTTATAGAGTTGAAGGTGAATATGATAAATCGTTACAATGTTATTTAAAAACTGAAAAGATATATCGTAAAAATCTAAAAGAAAATGATGAAAGATATGGTGCTTTTTATAATAATCTTAGTTTATTGTATATGGAAATTGGAGAATATGATAAAGCTTTAGAGTATGGATTAAAGGCATTAAATATTATGATGTTACTAGAAAATAGTGAAGTTGAACAAGCTATTAGTTATGTTAATATTGCACAAATGTTTTATTCAAAGAATAATCAGGAAAAGGGATTAAGTTATTTGAATAAAGGGATTGAGATGTTTGAAAAATATGCACCAAATGATCCCCATTATTTTGCAGCATTATCAACTCTTGCTAGACAGTATTATTTGGACAAGGAATATCAAAAGGCTATTGATTTGTATGAAGAGGTTTTGGTTAAAATCGAAAATGTTTATGGAAGAAATAAAGATTATGATATTGTTTTGAAAAATAAGCAGGACGTTGAAAATCAATTCAATGGTTGCCGTATAAAAGGTATTGATTTATGTGAAGAATTTTATTTAACTTATGGAAAAAAGATGATAGAAAGTAAGTTTAAAGATATTCAACAATATATGGCAATAGGTTTATTTGGGTTTGGATCAGAATGTTTAGGTTATGATGATGAATTATCTCAAGATCATGATTTTGGGCCTGATTTTTGTATCCTTTTACCTAAAGATATTTATTCTAAATATGGTGAAGCTATTCAAAAAGAGTATGATTTGTTGCCAAAACAATTTAAAGGGTATCAAAGGATTGTATCAAGAGAAGGGAAAAATCGTGTTGGTGTTTTTGAGATAGATGCTTTTTTTCATCAATTCTTATATCAAATTCCTATCACTTTACAACAATGGTTATATACTGATGAAAATGCTTTGTTAGCAGTAACAAATGGAAAGATATTTGAAGATTATTATGGAGAAGTGACACGATTAAGACAACAGTTATCATATTATCCTGAGGATATACGAGTGAAAAAGCTTGTTTGTGCTATTGCAAAAATGGCACAATCAGGCCAGTATAACTATGCTCGATGTGTAAAGCGTGGACAAGATGTGGCAGCATTTCTAGCTTTATCTGAATTTATAGATCAAACTTTGTCATGTCTTTATTTATTGAATAAGAAATATAAGCCTTATTATAAATGGAGTTTTTATGGATTAAGAGATTGTGAAATAGGAAAAGAAGTTAAATTTTTACTAGAGGAATTGATAAATCTGTCAAATCAAAAGCAATGTTGGGATAATGATAGTCCTATGTTGAATAAAAACGATCAAAAGATTATTGTGATTGAAAAAATATGTCAATTCATTGTTAAAGAATTACAAAGGCAAGGTTTAACATCTTTAAATGATGATTTTTTAGATAATCATGTTTATGAAATCATGAGTCATATTCAAGATGAGAATATAAGAAGTAAACATATTATGGAGGGATAGTATGATTGAAGAAATTATTGAAAGAGAATGGGAGTTTTTTCAAAAAGTTCAAAATATTGGTGGAAGGGCTTCTTGTCAGGATGATTTTGATACATTTTATCTTCAAAGAAAATCACAGTTTGAAGTTTTTTCTAATGAACTTTTACAATCTTATCTCTTAGATTTAAAAGAAGCAAAAAATCAAGGTAGAAATATGATTATGGAAAAATATGCATATATGATGGAATCAACTGATCCAACTTATTTTTTACAAATACAAAATCAATTACCTGTTATTGATTCATCACAAAGAGAACTTATTGATTTTATATGTCAAATTGAAGTATCAATGAGAGAAGAATTTAATCAAAAATATCCTTGTTTAGCTTATAATGCTAGAGAAACACATACATATGAAGATCAAAAAGATGAAACATCTTTTGAGACATATTTAAGAGGAGAATTGATGACTTATTCATCTCAAACACTTTATTTGTATGGACAAATGTTGGTGGAAAAAATGAAAAATAATCAAAATTTAATTATAGAAATTATGGAAAAAACAGTAATATCATATGGTTATGCTTCATTAGAAGAAGCTGAGATAAAAATAAAGGAAAAAGAATAGCGCTTTCTACAAAATTGTGATAAAATATACTAAGGGAATACAAGGAGGAATATATAATGAAAATTTTATTATGCTGTGTTGCAGGTGTAACATCTACATTATTTTCATCAAAATTAAAAGATGCTGCTGCTAGAAAAAGAGTAGATGCTACAATTTGGTCTGCTTCAGAAGTTGCAGTTGAATATGCAATTGGATTGGCTGATGTTGTATTGGTAGAACCACAATTAAGATCATCTTATGAAAAAATTAAAGCTCTTGATCCAAGTAAACCAGTTATTTTAATTAGTGATGAAGATTTTAAGAATTTTAATGCACCTAAATTATTTGATATTGCTGCTGAAGCTTATCAAAACAACAAATAATGTGAATGGATAGAGTCATCTATTCATTTTTTTTAGGAGAGTTTATGAAAAAGATTATATATATGTTATTTATTATGATGATTTTAGTAGGTTGTCATGTTTATCCTATGAGCGAAAAGAATGATTTAAAAATTGTTGTTGCAAGTGATATTCATTATTTTTTAAGGGATTATTATAAAGATTGTGAATGGTTTGAAGAGTCAATGATGTATGGTGATGGAAAAATGGTCACTTATGGAGATGAAATATTGGATGCTTTTGAAAAGGCAGTGATAGATATTCATCCAGACTTACTTCTGTTAACAGGAGATTTAACGTTCAATGGAGAAAAAGGTGGACATGAGTCTCTTGCACAAAGACTTGAAAGAATTTCTCAAGAAGGTGTAAATGTTGCAGTTATTCCTGGAAATCATGATATTGAAAATATTTATACAAAAGGTTATGGTAAAGATGATTATTTTGAAGTTGAAAATATAACTGGAAAACAATTTAAGAGTATTTATAAAAACTGTGGGTATCATCTTGCAAGTCAAGAACATAAAGATTCATTGAGTTATGTTATTCCTTTAAATGATGATTATACACTTCTTATGATGGATAGCAATTATCATGAATTAACTGGTGGAAATTCTTTTAATACTGGTGGAAGATTTCCTGAAAGTACGTTAGAATGGATGGAAGATCAACTTATATCTATTCAAAAAGATGGTAAAATTCCTCTTGTTGCAATGCATCACAATCTTACAAATCATAATGAACTGTTAAATCAGGGATATACAATTAATGACAATCAACAAATTGTTGATATTTTTAAGAAATATCATGTACCTTTTGTGTTAAGTGGACATGTTCACTGTCAAAATATTCAACAAATAGAAGGAATTTATGACATTGCATCATCTTCTTTAGTAGATGCACCTTTACAATATGGTGTTATTGAATTGAATCATGAGAAAATGTCATATCATACACAATCTTTAAACATTTCAGCAGATTCAGTTGAATATTTTCAAACTGTATCTAAGAATAAAATGGCTGATAACTTTATATCTATAAAAGATGAGAATTTAAGAAAAGAGGCTATTGAAACAATGGCTTTAGTTAATTATCATTATTTTGCAGGAACAATCTTTAAAATAAAAAAAGATGTGACAAAAACAAAAGGTTATCAAGCAATTATGAGTATGAAAGATGAATTTATAAAGAATTATATGAAATCTATGATGAATAGTGATACTAATCATATATCTTTGAATATTGATTTATAGGAGAAAATATGAAGTCTAAAAAATTAACAATGAGTGATATTGCAAACTTAGCAGGTGTGGGTAAAAGTACAGTTTCTCGTTATTTTAATGATGGTTATGTAAAGGAAGAAACACGTCTAAAAATTAAGAAGATTATTGACGATTATGGTTATGAACCAAATGCTTTAGCACAAATTATGAAAGCAAAGCAGTCCCATTTGATAGGTATTATTACACCAACACTAGATTCAAAAACATCTTCTAGAATGTTAATGGCTATGGATGAGTATTTAAGGAGTCAAAAATATACTCCTATTATTATTAATACAAATCACTATGAATTAAGAGAACTAAATTCAATAGAGCAATTATGGAGAATGAATGTAGATGGTATTATTTTATTAGCAACTCATCTTACAATGGGACATCAAAATATAGCAAGTAAAATAGATATTCCAATGGTTTTTTTGGCACAGGAGTTTGAAGATGGTGTTTCTATTATTAATGATGATTATCGAGCTGGGTATGATATTGGAGAATATGCTGCTAAGATGGGACATCGAGATATTGCATATCTTGGAGTTTCTCCTAAAGATGTTGCTGTTGGAATGATGAGAAAAAAAGGTGTTGTGGATGGGTTGAAGGATCAGGGAATTAAACATTTAGATTATATAGAAAGTGATTTTTCATTTGATCATGCTCATTCAAATATAAACAAATACCTCAAAAAGCATCAGCCTACACTTATTATATGTGCAACTGATAATCTTGCTTTAGCATGTTATAAAGAAATTCAAGAAAAAGGATTTAATGTTCCTCAAGATATTTCATTAATAGGATTTGGAGGATATGAAATTTCTTCATTAATGTCACCAAGTTTAACAACAATTCGTTTTGAGAATGAAGAAGCAGGTTGTCTAGCCGCAAAGACAATAATTGATATGATAGAAGAAGAAAGTGTAGAAAAAAAACAAGTTGTAGGATATACATTAATTGAAGGGAAAAGTGTTAAAAAGATGATTTGACACTTTTTTTAAATAAAATATGGTATCGGTACCATAAAGGTATTGACACAATCGATAGAGAGTGATATATTATGCATGTGGGACCGATACCATATAGGAGGAAAAAGTATGAATTATAATCAAATTGCAAAAGATATTATTGATGCAGTAGGTGGGAAAGAAAATATTGTATCAGTGATGCATTGTGCAACTCGTTTGCGTTTAACATTAAAGGATGAGAGTTTAGTAAATGAAGATCAAGTAACAGATATTGAAGTTGTTAAGGGAACTTTTATTTCTAATGGACAATATCAAGTTATTTTAGGTCCAGGTCTTGTCAACTTGGTTTGTGAAGAAGTTGTAAAAGAAATAGGTGGGGTTACTGAAGTCATAGAAGAAAAGAAAGAAGAGGGAAGTTTTCTTCAAAGAGGAGTTAAGTTATTAAGTGATATTTTTGTTCCTATTATTCCAGCTATTGTTGCTGGAGGGTTATTGATGGGAATAAATAATTTATTTACTGCAAAGGGATTATTTGTAGCTGGAATGACATTAATTGAAGCGTACCCACAATTTGCAGATATAGCATCAATGATTAATTTATTTTCAAATGCTGCATTTACATTTTTACCAGTTTTAATTGGATTTTCAGCAACAAAGAAATTTGGTGGAAATCCTTATTTAGGAGCTGCAATGGGTATGATTATGGTTCATCCAGAATTATTAAATGCATATAATTATGGAAAACCAGATATTGTTGTGCCTGTTTGGAATATATTTGGATTAACTGTTGAAGCTGTTGGTTATCAGGGAACAGTTTTGCCTGTATTAGCGGTATCATTTATTCTTGCGACTATTGAAAAGAAATTACACAAAATTACACCTATTTGGTTAGATAACTTAACAACACCATTATTATCAACGATTATTACAGGAATGTTAACATTTATTTTTGTAGGTCCACTCTTAAGAGAAGCAGGGAATGTCTTAGCATCAGGAATAACATGGGTTTATAATACATTAGGATTTATTGGTGGAGGATTGTTTGGTTTATTATATGCTCCTATTTGTTTAACAGGTATGCATCATAGTTTCATTGCTATTGAAACACAATTATTGGCAGCTATGGAAACAACGGGAGGTTCATTTATTTTTACAACAGCTTCTATGTCAAATGTTGCACAAGGTGCAGCAGTCATTGCAGTGTTATTACTTACAAAAAATGAAAAAATGAAAAGTATTTGTTCAGCATCAGGAATTTCAGCAATGTTAGGAATTACTGAACCAGCTATGTTTGGTGTAACATTAAAATTACGTTATCCATTTTATGCTGCTATGGTAGGCTCAGCAGTAGGAAGTGCTTATTTAGCTGCAACAAAAGTTCTTGCTTCAGCATTAGGGGCAGCAGGATTGCCTGGATTTATTTCAGTACCATCTGAATCTTGGTTGAACTTTGGAATTGGTATGGTATTATCAATCGCTACATCATTTATATTAACAGTGATTTTATTTAAAAAGTATCGTGTAGAAAAAGAGCCTAAAATGATTAAAGAAGAAGTATTGATATCTCCAATGAGTGGAGAAGTGAAAACCATTGAAGAGGCTCCAAATCAAACATTTGCACAAAAAATGATGGGAGATGGTATCGTTATTTTCCCAAGTGATGGAAAAATTGTTGCACCAGCTGATGGTGAAATCACATTTGTTTTTCCAACAAAACATGCTATTGGAATGAAAACGAAAAATGATACAGAAATTTTAATTCATTGTGGATTAGATACAGTTCAATTAGATGGAAAACCTTTTGAAACATATGTAGAAGTAGGACAAGTAGTAAAACAAGGGGATGTTTTGATTCAAGCTGATTTAAAGGCTATTGAAGAAGCAGGGTGTAGTATAGCAACACCATGTATTATTACAAATCAAAAAGAATTTGAAATTTTAAAATTAGAAAATACTCTTGTAGGAGAGAATTTATTGAGGGTGAAATAAATGTTAAATCAAGAAATGATTAATGAACTTGAAAAAGAATATCAAGATGATGAATGGCGATTGCATTTTCATTTAATGCCACCAGTTGGTTGGCTTAATGATCCAAATGGTTTATGTCAATTTCATGGAACATATCATATTTATTATCAATATGCTCCCAAAAGTGCGAAAGGAACTGGAGGTAAGTGTTGGGGGCATTATACGACAAAAGATTTTGTTACATTTTTCAAAGAGAAAGCACCACTTTTACCAGATAGTGATTATGATCTTGATGGCGTTTATTCAGGAAGTGCATTCGTTGAAAATAATATAGTTCATTATGTATATACAGGAAATAGAAAATATCAAGGAAATTATGATTATATATATAATGGAAGAGGGCATCATACAATGTATGTGTCTTCTTGCGATGGGTATAATTTCAGTGAAAAAATATGTTTAATGGAAAATAAAGATTATCCTCATGATTTATCATGTCATGTAAGAGATCCTAAAATTTTTAAAGAAAAAGATATCTATTATATGGTTTTAGGGGCAAGAACGTTAAATGATCAAGGGTGTGTCTTAGTTTATCGTTCTCAAAATTTAAAGAATTGGACATATATACAAAGAATAGAAACAAAAGTCCCATTTGGATATATGTGGGAATGTCCAGATTTATTTGAGATAGACGGACAAAAGATTTTAATCACTTGCCCACAGGGGGTAGAAACAAAAGGTATTCATTATGAAAATATTTATCAAAATGGATATTTTCTTATCAATGGAGATATTGAAAAAGAATATCAATTAAGTTATTTTACTGAATTAGATTATGGTTTTGACTTTTATGCACCACAAACATTTGTGGATGAAAAAGGACGAAGGATTTTGATTGGTTGGCTAGGTTTACCAGATGTTCCTTATACAAATCCAACTGTTAAAAAAGGATGGCAACATGCTTTAACTTTACCTAGAGAATTAAGTTTAAAAAATAATAAAATATATCAATATCCTATTGAAGAAACAAAACAACTAAGAAAAAATCATTTATCATGTCACTTATCAGCAAATGAATTATGGAAATGTCAATCAAGATGTTTTGAAATGAAATTAAGTCTAAATAATCTTCCTTTTACAATACAACTAAGAAAGGATATTGAATTATTATACGATAAAAAAGTGTTAACTTTTAAGATGGGTCAAAGTGGTTATGGAAGAGATGAAAGGCATATTGAAATTGATTCTATTGATAATTTTACCATTTTTAATGATACATCTTCTATTGAAATTTTTATTAATAATGGTGAAAAAGTCATAACAAGTCGTGTCTATGATCAAGATATACCAGTCATTCAATCAAATCTTTTAATGAAAATAGAATATTATGATTTGGATAGTTATAAAATTGAAACAAAAAAAGCAAGTTAGTCTTGCTTTTTGTTTTCAAGAATTATAAAACATGATAGAATATGATTAATGAAAATAAGAGGAGGAAAGTGTAAATGAAATTAGGAGCTATTGAAGCTGGAGGAACAAAATTTGTTGTAGCTATTGGGAATGAAAATGGGGAAGTTTTGGAAAGAGATTCTTTTCCAACAACAACACCTGAAGAAACAATGAATAATATTTTTAAATTTTTTGATGGTAAAAATGTTGAAGCTATTGGTTTAGGTTGCTTTGGACCTATTGATCCTGATTTAAAAAGTGAAACATATGGTTATATTACAACAACACCAAAACCAGGATGGGGTCATTATAACATTGTAGGTGCTTTACAAGAGCATTATCCACAAATGCCTATTGGCTTTGATACAGATGTTAATGGTGCTGCATTAGGGGAAGCATACTTTGGTGCTGCTAAAGGATTAGATAGTGCTTTATATTTAACTATTGGTACTGGTATTGGTGGAGGAGCCATTGTTGAGGGTAATTTGGTTCATGGTTTATTACATCCTGAAATGGGTCATATGTATTTAGAAAGAAGAGAAGATGATACATATAAAGGAAAATGTCCATATCATGGAACTTGCTTTGAAGGTTTAGCTGCTGGTCCTGCTGTTGAAGAAAGATGGGGAGTTAAGGGAAAAGATTTACCAGTTGATCATCCTGCTTGGGATTTAGAAGCTTGGTATATTGCACAAGCACTAGCTATTTATGTTTTAACAATTTCACCAAAGAAAATTATCTTAGGTGGAGGAATTATGCATCAATCACAATTATTCCCTATGATCCATAAGTATTTACAAGAAAGATTAAATGGGTATATTCAAAAAGATGAAATTACGACTGATGCAATTAAGGATTATATTGTATGGCCTGAACTTGGTGACAATGCAGGTGTATGTGGAGCCTTAGCATTAGCTAAATTAGCATTAGAAAGACAAAGGAATTGAAAAATTCCTTTTTTTTGTAGGAATAAAAAACACTTATAAGAGAATTAACATGATAAATGATATAAAATCTATCTTTTTTATTGACATATAATACTATATAGCATATAGTATTATATAGAAAAGGGGTGGGTATATGATTTTTAATACTGGCGCAGCTTTGTTAGATGCTGTTGTATTATCAGTTGTATCAAGAGAAGGAGAAGGTACATATGGTTATAAAATTACACAAGATGTACAGTCTGTCATTAGTGTAAGTGAATCGACTTTATATCCAGTTTTAAGACGTCTATTGAAGGATGAATGTTTAGAAACATACGATCAGGAATATCAGGGTAGAAATCGTAGATACTATAAAATTACAAATAAGGGTATTATACAATTAAATATGTATAAACAGGAGTGGTATGAGTATACGATGAAGATTAATAGATTGTTCGTTGGGGGGAATGAAAATGGATAGAAGAACATTTATGAACGAACTCAAGTTTTTACTTTCAGATATTAGTGATGAAGAAAAACAGGAGGCTTTGGATTTTTATGAAAATTATTTTGATGAAGCAGGGATAGAAAATGAATCAAAGATTATTGAGGAATTGGGTGATCCAAGTCGTATAGCATCAATGATCAAAGCAGGATTAATGGGAAATTTTGATGAACATATTGAGGTAGGAAATCAAGGGTTTTCTAATGATGATTTTAAATATCAATATGAGATCAAAGATATAAAGTTTAATGAAAAAACAACACATTCTTATGAAAATGTGAAATCGACATGGATAGAAAAGTGGAAATCTATGGATTCAAGAGATAAATTTATATTATTGATATTATTGATTTTGTGTATTGTTCCTTTATCATTTCCAGTACTTGGTTTATTTACAGGTTTATTTGCTTTTGGATTTGGTTTTGCATTACCACTTACGTTGTTCTTTTTTGGATTTTGGATTATAACATTTATACTTTATGTTATTGCAATTGCATTTATTGTCGCTGGAGTTTTACAGTTATTTGTTGTGCCAAGTACAGGTTTTATATTTATAGGGGTTGGATGCATCGTTATTGCATTTGCAGAAATATTTGGAAAGATAGCAAGTTGGTTTTTTAAGACATTTATACCTGCTATCATAGATGGAATTTCTAAAATCTTTAATAGAATATTCAACAATGGAGGTGAGCATGATGAAAACGAGATATAAAGTTTTAATTAGCTTTTTACTAGGAATATGTTTAATATTGATTGGTATATCAATGGGTGGGACTATTCATTTCCATAATTTTTCTTGGATAGAAAATATTGATATAAGGTCTAGTGAAAAACGTTTGGGTAATCGCATTGGAGAATTTGAAGGTATTGAAAAATTAGAACTTGATTGTTTTTCAAATATAAATATGAATATTTATGAAGAAGACAACCATCACAATAATACAATAAAAGTTGTTGTTGGTAATCCTCATGAGTGTTTTGAAATGAAACAATCAGGACATACACTTGAACTTGAAATGGATCATAATCCATTAAAAAAACATAGTCATGACATACTTTCTATTGATATTTATGTTCCTAAGGGGTATATTTTTAATGAAGTGGATATAGATTTATCAGTTGGTAAAAGCACTTTATCTCATATAAAGACATATGCTTTAAAAATAGATAATGGAGCAGGAAAAGTTGACTTTAATGACTTATATTGCTTAAATGAGTTAAATATTGACAATGCAGCAGGAAAAGTAGATGTGTCAATGCAAAAAATTATAGGTCTTGACTATGACGTGAATATAGTAGGTGGTCAAGTCATGATAGATGGTAAACAATATCTTGGAATGGGGAATTATCAGTCTTATCAAGGGCATAATACTTTGATAGATATTGATTGTACTGCTGGTAGCGTTGATATAAGAATGGAGGAAAGAAATTATGAATAAAAGATTATATAGATCAAGAAGAGAATCTATGATTTGTGGTGTTTGTGGAGGGATTGCTGAATATTTTGATGTTGATCCTACACTTATTAGACTAGGAGCAGTTATTTTAATTTTTGGCTGGGGTTCTGGTTTGCTCGCTTATTTGGTAGCTGCTGTTGTTATTCCAAAAAATCCATATCAATAAAAAGTTCCGAGAGGAACTTTTTATATGCAATAACAAAATATATTGAAAATAGAGTAAGATAAAGTTTAATCATATATCTACAAAATAAAAGATGATCACTATGTGTGTTATGGCGAGGGGAGTAATTTTCACCATAACACACATAGTGACCATTTTGATAATTTATAAAGAATAACCTTGAAATTGATTAATCAAGAACTGATGAAATTGTTTTATAATTTCGTTTTTTCTTAGTATAGAAATAGGAAGTTGTTCTTGATTATTTAAAACAAGATAATCAGTGTGAATAATTTGAATATAATGCATATTGACTAAATAACTTTGATGTGATTGCAAAAAATCATGATGGAGCAATGTTTCCTTGATTTGTGATTTGTTTTTGATATTACTATAATATGTACGATTGGGAGTTACAATTGAAATCTTATGGTAATATGTTTCAATATACATAATATGACGAGGATGAATAGTAATCTTTCCTTCGTTTGTATTAAAGACACAAGCTCTTTCTAAAAGTAAAAAACTATTTATTGCTTTTTTATATTCATATATAAATCTTTCTTCATTTATAGGTTTTAAAATATACTGATAAACTTGTAAGGAAAATGCATCAGTAACATATTGAGAATAATTTGAAACAAATATAATCAAACAATAAGGATTACGCTTTTTTATCTTATGACCTAATTGTATACCATTTACACTATCAAATTCAATATCTAAAAAGGCTAAATCGAAACTTTTTTGTTCAATAATACTAATAATCTCTTCTTGTATAGAGGAAGATGTAATAGATATAGGTATATTTGTAGGGGTATATTGTTTAATTTTATTAGTAATGTATTCAACATAGATGGGTTCATCATCGCATATAAATATTCTCATGTATTGTTTGTCTCCTCTAATTTGATTGATATAAAGTAAAATGATGGAATCTCTCAAGAATTTGTTTTCTTCTATGGGGAGATGTTGGTAGAAATTCATTGTTATCTAATAAGACACTATTATGATGAATAGAAAGAATATGATTCATATTAACCAAATAGCTTCTTTGGATTTTAATAAATTGAGATGTTTCTAAAATATTCATTAACATTTCTTTTTGCTTTATGTTTGTAAAATAATAATGATTTGTTGTTACAATTTTAAGATGGCGATAATATGTTTCTACATAAAGAATATCTTTTGTTTTAAAAAGAATATTACCATCTGTTGTATGTAAAATAAATTTAAAGTTTCTCAGTTTGTATGTTGCTATCATTCTTAAAAATTCATCTTTAAGTAGGGACAAGTTGATAGGCTTCTTCCAATATTGAAAAATGTTTAATGAAAAAGCGACATCAATATATGTATGAGAATGTGATATAAAATTAATAATAGCATTAGCATTTGAATCAGTAAGTTGTTTTGCAAGATCAACATTTTGGTAAGAGTCAATATCAATAAAAGCAATATCATAGACTTTATCTTTAATTAAAGATAAAAATGCTTGGTTAGATGTACAAGTATCAATATGATAAGTTGATATCATATTTTGTTGTAACATATTTTGATGAATAAATGTCGATATTTGACGAATATAAAAATAATCATTATCGCATATAATAATATTCATTATGTAACCTCCTTGATTGTCATTTGTGACAGTTATTATTTTATAATGTTTTTTCATGTTTGTGTTGCTAAATTTGTCCTTTTTTTGCCAAATTTAACCATTTTTATAAAAAAATTGATAAAAATGGATGTTTTGAAAGAATGTGTTATAATAAAAAGAGGAGTTGATAGAGTATGGAATTGATTTTGTTAGAGGAAGTTAGAGATCATCTTCCTATTGGTTTTGATCCCTATCAAATATATAGTATTGTTGTTTCTTGTCAAGAAGTAGGAAGATTGATATTGAGAGAAGGTAATGATACACAAAGGTATTATGATGGGCATATTGGATATACAATTGATGAACAGTTTCGAGGACATTCTTATGCTTATCAGGCTTGTTTATTGTTGAAAGATATGATTGAACAAGATCATTTATTGATAACATGTGATCCTCATAATATAGCTTCGTTAAGAACGATTGAAAAGTTAGGATGTTATTTTTTAGAAACTGTTACCATTCCAACAAAGCATAAAAAATTGTTTGCAAAAGATGAGAAAGTAAAAAATATATATTTATGGAAATTACAGGAGGAAGAGAAATGAAGTTTGTCCATATTGCAGATTTGCATTTAGGAAGAGCGATACATCAACGCTCTTTATTAGATATTCAAAGAGAGCTCTTGTTTGAACTTTTAACATATATGGATGAAAAGGATATAAGAACTCTTGTTATTGCAGGAGATGTTTATGATCGTTATATCCCTAGTCTTGAAGCAGTGAGTTTATTGGATGAGTTCTTAACAACAGCTTTACTTAAATATCATATTGAAATTTTGATGATTAGTGGTAATCATGACAGTAGTGATCGTATGCATTTTGTAAGCTCTATACTTTCAAATTCTGGATTACATATTGAAACACATTTAAAAGAAAAGATGGCTTATGTTGAAAAAGAAAATACACGTTTTTATATGTTGCCATTTATTAAACCTATACATATAAGAAATTTATTTGGGAAAGATGTAAAAACTTATGAAGAAGCGATTTCGTTTTATTTGAATAAACAAAATCTTGATAAGAATTATCATAATATCCTTATCACACATCAGTTTGTAGGTCATTCTAGTATACAAAGTGAATCAGAAGATGTTTTAAGTGTTGGAGGTAGTGAAATTTTAAGTGCATCTTTGTTTGATGATTTTGAATATGTTGCATTAGGACATTTACATGCTCCTCAATATGTCACAAGAGAAACCATTCGTTATAGTGGTTCTTTAATGCGATATTCTTTTGATGAAGTCAATCAAGTAAAATCAATAACAATTGTTGATACAAATGATTTTTCTATTCACCAACATGAACTTCATCCATCTTTAACCTTACAAAAATACAAAGGGACATTTATTTCTTTTATGAATGAATCATACATAGAAAACAAAAATGATTTTTTAGCATTAGAATTAGAAGATGATGTTTTAATACCTCATGCCATAGATCAGTTAAGAACACTTTATCCAAATGTGTTACAAATTACATATCCACAACTTTTAAACTTAGAAAAAAATAATCTTACTTATTCAATGAAATCAATAGAAGAAACAGATTTATCAACATTATTCGCTGATTTCTATCATAATGTAAAAAATAAAGAATTAACTCCTCAACAATTAAACATCGTTCAAACTCTATTAGAAAAGGCAGGTGAAGATTCATGAAAATCATTAAATTGACAATGAACGCATTTTCAACTTATCACAATAAAACAGAAATAGACTTTGAAAGTATGATCAATCATGGAATTTATTTGATTTGTGGTGCAACTGGTGCTGGGAAAACAACAATTTTTGATGCTATAACTTTTGCATTATATGGACAAGCAAGCGGTAGTGATCGAAAAACATCTCATTTTCGTAGTGATTTTGCACATCCACATGAAGAAACTTATGTTGAACTTGTCTTTGAACATCATCAAAAAATATATATCATCAAACGTTCACCCAAATATGCTAGAGAAGGTTATAAAACAGAAAAACAGGCAACAGCTTTTTTGACATATGATGGAAAGACATTAGAAGGTGTTAATGAAGTCGATACAAAGATTAATGAGTTACTAGGTGTTGATGTCCATCAATTCAAACAAATCGTTATGATAGCACAAGGTGAATTTACAAAATTAATTTATGCAAGTAGCCGAGAAAGAGAAAAGGTTTTACGTCATTTGTTTCATACAGAAACGTTTGTTGTTTTTGAAGAATTATTAAAAGAAAAAACAAAGGAATTAAAAGACGATTATTTATTTTCTCAAAAACAATTAGAAGCACAATTTCTTCTTTTACAACTTCCCCATGATTTTATGAGTGAACATCAAAATTTTCATTCTTCATATATTGATGAAGCAACCAAAGAAAATGAAGAGATATTGAAACAACATTTATTTATCAAAGATGAATATGATAAACAAAAGCTTGTGTATGAAGAAATTGCTAAAAAATACTATCAACTTCAAAAATATAATCAGGATGTTTTGGTATATCAAGACTTAAAAAAAGAATACAATCAATTATTCAATATGAAGGATGAAATGAAAGTATTAAGTAACACTATTGAAAAAATGAGACATATTCAAAATCATCAAAAAATGATATATGAGTATCAAACAACATCTTCTCAATGGCAAGACTTAAATAAAAAATATAATCAAGTGAAAGAAAAACAAATACGACAACAAATAACTTATCAAAATTATAGAGATTTATATGAAACATTGCCATTATTACAAACAGTAAAACAACAAAAGCTGTTAGATATTCATAAAAATCAGGATTTCTTAGAAAAGCAAAAGCAGTATTACATTATACAAAAGAAATATCAAAAAGTATATATTGAAATGGAGAAAATCCAAAAACAATATGATGAATTATTACAAAAGAATGAAAGTTTTTCTAAACGTATGGAAAGAGATCAGGAAAATGTTAATCGTATTCCTACATTACAATTTCAACTTGAACAAATGGAACAGTTAATGAAAGAAAGTAATGATAGGAGAATTGCTATTCATAAATTAAGTGATATGTATGATGAATCTAAAGAAATTCAGGATAAACATTATGAATTATCACAGACATATGCCAAAGTTCACCAAAACTATTTAACACTTTTTTCTCAATATCAACAAGAGGACGAAAAATTTAAACATCAACAAGCAGGTATTTTAGCATTGTCATTAAAAGATAATGAACCTTGTCCAGTATGTGGTTCTTTACATCATCCTCAACTTGCTGTCATTTCTGATGATGTTTTATCATCAAGAGAACTTGAAAAAATGCTGAAACAATTAGAACAAAAGAAAAAAGAAGATGAAGAAGCTTATCAGGATGTTCTATTGCAAAATGAACGTATTCAATCTATTCAGGCTAAACTTTCTTTAATCAAGGAACAGTTACATATTGATGAACAATTATCTAAAGAAGTGTTTATTTATTTACTATCAGATATTACACAAATTACTAAAAAACAAAAGAAAAACTATCAAAAGCAATATGTTGAATTAGAATATTTGAATAAAATTAAAAAATCATTACAACAAGATCAAATCATTTTAGAAAATAATAAAAAACAATTAGAAAATTTTATTGAACAAAAACATGATCTAGAAAAGGAACTTACAAAATATCAAACTGATATTGAACATTTATCTTCAGTTGATCTAACTTGTGATTATCAAAACTTGTTATTATTACAACAAAAGGAATATAAAGAATTAGAAACAAAAATTGAAACAATTGAAACTCATTATCATGAAAGCCAAAATGAATTAGCATCTTTATCACATTTATTACTTGATTTAGAAAAAGAAATTGTTCTTCTTAAAAAAGATGCTGAGGATTATAAAGAAAAATTTAACGAATTTATAAAAGAATATTTTGAAAGTTATGATATTTATGAAAACTATCTTCATATGATGAAGACTTTTGATGAACAAGTGAAACAACTTCAGGATTATGAATTGAAAAGCCAATCTTTAAAGTCTCAATTAGAATTATATAAAGATTATAAAGACAAAGAGATTATTGATTTATCAAAAGAAAAACAACATTTCAAAGATGCTGAAAATTTAAGAGATGAGTTGTTTAATCAAGCTAATGAACAACAATATATTTATCAAAATAATAAAGCAATACTTCAAGATTTAGAAAAAAGTTATAAGAAAAATCAAAAACTTTTTGATGATTATACAATGTATCAGGATTTATATGATTATACATCAGGGAAAAACCCACAAAGATTGTCTTTTGAAAGATATGTCTTATCAGCTTATTTTGAACATATTTTAGAATATGCAAATATGGAACTATTGAAAATGAGTCAGGGACGTTTTGCGTTGTATCGAAAACAGGATGCGAAAGGTGCAAGACAACAAGGGCTTGAATTGATGGTGTTGGATTATGAAACAGGTATGATGAGGGATATTCAATCATTATCTGGTGGAGAATCTTTTAAGGCAGCATTGTCATTAGCTTTAGGATTGTCTTCTATGATACAAAGTTATGCTGGTGGTATTGAGTTGAATACTTTATTTATTGATGAAGGGTTTGGCTCTTTGGATAGTGAGTCAATAGATAAGGCATTAAATGTTTTATTGGATTTAAAAAATGATCAAAAGGTCATTGGTATTATTTCTCATGTGAGTGAGTTAAAGGAAAAAATTTCAACACAAATTATTGTGGAGAAATCTCATGATGGAAGTATTCTCCATATTGAAAAAGAATAAATTGCTTTTTATGATAATATGAGTATAATTATATAGGAAATATTTAAAAAAGGGGTATAAAAATGGCAAAAAACAACATTAAAAATGATGCAATTACATCAAGAGATGAAGATTTTGCGAAATGGTATACTGATGTATGTCGTAAAGCAGAATTGATGGATTATTCAAGCGTTAAAGGATTTATTATTTATCGACCATATGGGTATGCTTTATGGGAAATGATTCAAGCATACATGGATAAGAAGTTTAAAGAAACTGGACATGAAAATGTGTATATGCCGATGCTAATCCCTGAATCATTATTACAAAAAGAAGCTGATCATGTTGAAGGATTTGCACCTGAATGTGCAGTTGTAACAAGAGGTGGTTTAGATCATTTAGAAGAAAATTTAATTATTAGACCAACTTCAGAAACATTATTTTGTGAACATTATGCAAAGATTGTGAATTCTTATAGAGATTTACCTAAACTATATAACCAATGGTGTAGTGTGGTGCGTTGGGAAAAAACAACAAGACCATTTTTAAGAGGGGCTGAGTTTTTATGGCAGGAAGGACATACTATTCATGCCACAGCTGATGAAGCAAGAGAAGAAACTTTACGTATGTTAGATATTTATGAAACAACAGCAAAAGATTTACTTGCTATTCCAATGGTTACTGGAAGAAAGACAGAAAGAGAAAAATTTGCGGGTGCTGAAGAAACATATACAATTGAAGCATTGATGCATGATGGTAAAGCTTTACAATCAGGAACTAGTCACTATTTTGGTCAAGGCTTTGCAAAAGCTTTTGATATGAAGTTTTTATCTAAAGAAAATAAATTAGAGTATGTTTACCAAACTTCTTGGGGGGTATCGACTCGTTTATTAGGTGCGATTATTATGG
>CAJUJC010000028.1:0-10603 GCA_910586805.1 uncultured Erysipelotrichales bacterium
CATATAAATCATCTAAATTCCATCTTTTCATAAACAACCTCCTTGATTTATTATACACAAAAAAACTTCCCATATTAAGAGAAGTTTAATCTTTTTCATATCATCTTTTTCTTTAACTTATATTGAAATTCTATCTCCTTGCTGTTATATGACCTATTACCATAAATATAATTGCAATAATTACACCCAAAATATATATCGTATCATCCAGCATAAAGAATAACCTATCAATCAAAGTCATAATAACATACAATACAATCCCCAAAACAAACCAAATACTATTTTTCATTTTTATTCCTTGTTCATAAAATATTGAATACCTTCAGTTAAGAAAACTGTAATAGGAAAAACAATCCATCCTGGATGCCACCAATTCATTGTCAATCCCATAATCAAATAAACCATTGCTGCTAAGGGCATTGTTACTGCATATAAATCACCTTTCTTTTCTTGTTTACCTTGTTCATTTATATACTTCTTATTTTGAGTTAAAAATTTATACATACCATCACAAATCCCCTGATAAATAAAAATTACCAAAGAAATAGATACACAAGTCATAAAAAGTATACTTGCAAGTTTTCCATTTGGAAGATATTGTGTTATTAAAACAACTCCTACCAAACTTGCAATAATGATAAAAACACCAAGAGCAATTAACATACCAAACTTTGATTTAAACTTCATATATTTATTTTGTAAATCTTGTAAATCATTATAACTCATATTAATTTCCTTATGTTCTAACTCACTATAACTTTCTGTACTTATCCCTGTTATTATAAAAATCATAACTGCAAATCCAACGACTAGTAAAAATCCTGCTGTACCCAACATATCATATCTTGTATCACTTAAATAAATAGGTAGGTTTAATGACAAAACAATAGATGATACACCTAAAGCAATACGTATACCAAATTGTTTTTTAAATTTCATATAATCTTCAATACGTTGTTTATTCATAAAATACTTTTGTGTTGCATCTTCTACATGGTGTTCCTGATTATCTCTCATTAAATAATCAATACTTACCTGAAACAAATCACTGATTAAAATAATTTTGTCCATTTCAGGATATCCATCCCCTGTCTCCCACTTACTCACTGCCTGTCTAGAAACATTCAACTTTTCAGCTAGTGCTTCTTGTGATAAACCTTTCTCTTTTCTTAATTGTTGTAATTTTATTCCAAAATTCATATATCTCACCTCGTTATCATCATACTTTATACATGTTATAAAGACTACCAACTTTCATTTTCTTTTTGTCAACTTTAAGTTGCATATGTGCATTTTTAATAGTGCAACTTTATTTTACCACATTTTTATAGCATTTTTATAAAATTATGGTAAAGTTATATATGGTGATAAATATGATAAAGGAATTTCAAAAATTATTAAAAGAAAAGAAAATTGATTTTTACATTGTACCCACTGATGATGATCATCAATCAGAAACAGTTGGTGCATATTACCAAGTCCGTGCATATTTAAGTGGATTTAGTGGAAGTGCAGGAACTTTATTAGTCACTCCTAATGAAGCCTATTTATGGACTGATGGTAGATATTTTATTCAAGCTGCTAAAGAATTAAAAGAGGGTATTACTTTAATGAAAATGGCTCAAAAAGGTGTACCAACATTAGTGGAGTTCTTAAAAGAGCATGTTAAAAATAATAGTGTTATTGCATTTGATGGACAAACTATGAAATGTCAATTTGTATTTGAACTAGAAGAAGCTCTTGATGAAGATGTACAAATGATAAGTTGTGATTTAATCAAAGACTTTTGGGTTAATCGTCCTGCTATGTCTTGTGAAAAAGCATATATGTATGATTTACAATTCCATGGTTGTCCAGCTCATGAAAAGATTCAAGTAATTCAAGAATATATGAAAGAAAATGATTGCAATGCTCATATCATTGCTCCTCTTGATGATATTGCATGGACTTTTAATTTACGTGGTAGAGATATTCCATGTTCTCCAACCACATTAGCATTTGCAATGATTACATTAGATGAAAGTTATCTTTATTTACAAAAGGATGCTGTTGATGATGAATTGATTTCTTTATATAAAGAAGAAAATGTTATTATTAAGGATTATTTTGATATTTATGAAGATGTACAAAAGTTAGAAGGTCGTGTTTTATTAAATACTGCTTATATTAATTATCAATTATTTAATTGTATTCAATGTGATATTGTAGAGGGAATGAATCCTTCTCAAGCTTTTAAATCTATCAAGAATGAAACTGAAATTAGAAACACTCAAAATGCACATTTAAAAGATGGTGTTGCTATGACAAAATTTATGTATTGGTTAAAAACAAACTATGGAAAGATCCCAATGGATGAATTAAGTGTTGCTGATAAAGTTTTGGAATACAGACAACAACAAGATTTATTTACCCAAACAAGTTTTACAACAATTTGTGCATTTAATGAAAATGCTGCTTTAATGCATTATCACGCTTCAAAAGAACATTATTCTTCCATTGAAGGAGACGGTTTCTTATTAATTGATAGTGGTGGACAATATTTAGATGGAACAACTGATATTACAAGAACATACGCTTTAGGAAAAGTATCTTCACAACAAAAAAGACATTATACAATGGTTTTACAAGGAATGCTTGCATTACAACATGCTCATTTCTTATATGGATGTACTGGTCAAAACTTAGATATTTTAGCTAGACAACCTATGTGGCGAGAAGACTTAGATTATCAATGTGGAACAGGACATGGAATTGGACATTTCTTAAATGTTCATGAAGGCCCTCATGGTATTAGACCAAGACCACGTACAAATGCAGAATCGACTCCTTTTGAAGCAGGTATGATTGTAACTGATGAACCTGGTATTTATTTAGAAAATCAATATGGTATTCGTATTGAAAATGAATTGTTATGTGTTGAAGGTAAAGAAAATGAATATGGACAATTCTTGCATTTTGATGTATTGACATATGTTCCTATTGATTTGGATGCTATTGATGTTGATTTATTGACTTATCAAGAAAAAAATTGGTTAAATGATTATCATCAAGATGTTTACGCAAAGATTTCCCCTTATTTAAGTGAAGAAGAAAAAAATTGGTTAAAAGATTATACTAGAAAGATTTAGAGGATTTTTATGATTTTAAGAGTGTTAAAAGCAATAGCTAGTGTAAAAGAAGAAAGAAAGGAAGTGATGAAATAAAAGAAAAGGAGAGAAAAAATGAATATACCAAATCCAAATGAAATATTTTTAAATGAATTTAAAACTTCGTGCTTTATCAAAAACATTGTTGAAGCACCTAATATACATATAGGTGATTATACTTATTATGATGATTCAAACGATCCTACTAGGTTTGAAAAAAATAATGTACTGTTTAACTATCCTGAATTTGGCGATCAACTCATTATTGGAAAGTTTTGCCAAATAGCCAGTGGAACTCGTTTTATTATGGGACCTGCCAATCATAGAATCACAAGTGTAACGACTTATCCATTCAATGTTTTTGGAGGTGATTGGAGTCAAGTGACTCCTCCTCACATGAGCCAACTCCCTCATAAAGGAGATATTATTATTGGTAACGATGTTTGGATAGGAAAAAAAGTATAATTATGCCTGGGGTGAAAATTGGAGATGGGGCTATTATTGCTTCATATTCTGTTGTTACAAAAGATGTTCCAGCATATGGTGTTATTGGTGGAAATCCTGCAAAATTAATTAAAAAAAGATTTGATGATGAATTAATTGATATTTTATTAAAAATCAAATGGTGGGATTTTGAACCTCAGCAACTTCTTGAAATTATGCCCTTATTATGTAATGAAGACTTAGACTTTGTAAAAGAACAATTATTACATTATAAAAAAAGACGTAGATCTTAATGATTTACGCCTTTTCATTTACTATTTCCTTTTCAATTACTTTTATTTCCTTTTTTTGTTTTAATCTTAAATTTGTCCATCTTCGTATAAGTTCATAAATAACTGAGAATGTCGGTAAACCAAACACCATTCCAGGTATACCAAACAATCCTCCACCAGCACTTACAGCAAATAATACCCATAATGCTGATAGCCCAACTGAACTTCCTACAACATGAGGATAAATTAAATTGGATTCAAATTGTTGTAATAATGAACTAAAAATCAAGAACACAACAGCTTTCATTGGTGATACCAACAATATAAGAATAGATGATATAAATGCACCAATAATAGGTCCAAAATATGGAATGACATTCGTAAATCCTATAACAACTGCTGCAATAGAAGCATATGGAATTTTAAGAATAATACATCCTATATAACATAACACACCAATAATCAATGATTCAACCATTTGTCCTGCTAAAAAATTTTCAAATGTATCAGATGTTAATTGAAGAATACTTTTCACATAATTATAATGGTGCTCGCTTAAAAATGCTTTTCCTAATTTATTTGTTTGTCTTAATAATTTATCTTTAGATAAAATCATATATACAGCAATAACAATACCCATAAAAATATTAATGACACCTGTTGTAAAATGACCAACCATAATTGCAATATCAGGAACCAATAAAGATAATTTTTGAGGTAAATTTGCAGACACATCATTAATCATATCTTCTATTTGTGTAATAACATCCTGAGAAATATCAATTTGCATTGACACATATTCTATCCAAGATTGAACTTGTTTTAAAGTAGATGGAAGATTATCAATCATTAATCTAATATTTTCAATAACTTGTGGCAATACAATCATAATCACAACAAATAATATTGAAAAGATAAGTAATATTGATAATAAAGCTGCAATCAATTTTTTATTTTTATCATTTTGAATAGGTAACTTCTTTATAAACCATTTCATTGGTATATTTAAAATAAAAGCTAAAATAAAGCCAATGATAAATGGTTTTAAAATTTCAAACAAAGTAGAAACCAACGCAAGAATCTTATCAAGATTAATAATACCTAAAATCAATAAAGCTATATAAGTAATTGCAAGAAGAAGATCTTTGAGTGTCAACTGTGTTAATTTTAAAGATTGTTTCATAATTTCACCTCATTTACATCATACTCATATAATATGTATTTTATATGAAGAAAAAGAGTTTATCAACAAACTCTTTTATTCTTCTATATACTTTTTCATAAAAGTTGTATTGCGTTCTATCAAATGAAACAATTGAATACCAATAACCAATACAACAATTTCACCAATGAACACATATAATACATTGATTAAAAATGGTAATTCCAATGCAAAATATAATTCAGCACCAACAAGCAATCCATTAATAACACTTCCCATAATAGCAGCCAAATACATATTGTCAATCTTATACATAGCAATGCAAGCCATCAAAGTTGCTATTGTTCCAAATGACATATCCCAAATCCCCATAGGCGATGCCATATTTGCTAAAAAACATCCTATAGTCAATCCACAAATATAACGTTTGTTGTAAAATGCAAGGAATACCATAACTTCAGTAATACGAAATTGTATCCCTCCATATGCGATTGGGGCAATGATAATTGTCAATACTGCATATAAACTTGCAATCATTGCATTCATTGCAACATCCTTCATCAATACTTTATTCATACTATTTTCCTCCTCTTCTAAAGTACAGTTAGAAGCCAGACATAAAAAAGATGATGAGCCATCATCATGTCCTTAGTTTTTTATACTGGGTGTAGCTCCCGAACCAGTTGTATTAAAAAATACTTTTATAGATTAACATATCTTCTACAAATTGTCTACAAAAAAAAGACGTATAACTACGTCTTATAACTCTTTTCCATTTGTTTCAATGACTTTCTTATACCAATAATAAGAATCTTTAGGAATTCTATTTAATGTACCTGAATTTTCATCTTCTTCTCTATCTACATATACAAACCCATAACGTTTTTGATATCCATTTAACCAACTTAATAAATCAGTATATGACCAAGTACAATAAGCCCAAACCTGACATCCATCATCACAAGCTTTCTTTAATTCCTCAATATGTGCTTTTAAATAAGCAATACGATAAGGATCGTGAATTTGACCATCTTCAACTTTATCAAATGCTCCTAATCCATTTTCACTAATAACAATTGGCAACGCATAACGTGAAGTAATATCCCTGCAACACATTCTAATTCCCATAGGATCAATTGTCCAATCCCAATCAGTTGTAGGCAAGAAATCATTCGCTGGATTTTTATATAATCCAGGAACTCCTTGAACTTCAGCAGTTCCTTTTTTACCTGTTGTATTCATGGTATTTGTCATACCAACACCATCAATATCATTAAACTCAGCAACACAAGTTTGATAGTAATTAACACCCATGAAATCCACTTGAGTGGCTGCCTTTTTTAAAACTTCTAAATCACCTTCCATAATATCAGGTGTAACGCCTTGGCTTTCTAAATAAGCCCATGCACTTCTTGGATAACGTCCATAAGCATAAACATCCATCCACCAATAATTTTGTAAATCATCATAGTCAGCTTTCGCCATAGCATTTTCAGGTTTTCTATCATATGCATAACAAGGACTATATGCAAATGAAGCACCCACCTTTGCTTCTGGATACAATTCTTTTAATACTAACACAGTATAAGCATGAGCCATATTGGCATGATGATTGACTTGATAAAACATTTTCATATCATTTTCTTTTCCTGGTGGATGCATTCCTTTTAACCACCCAAATGATATAAAGATATTTTGTTCGTTCATAGTAATCCAGTATTTCACACGATTACCATATCTTTTAAATAGAGTTGTTGCATAATTTACATAATCATCAACAATTTTTCTATTTTCCCATCCATGATATTCATCTTCTAAAGCTTGAGGCATATCCCAATGATAAACAGTAACCATTGGTTCAATTCCATATTTCAATAATTCATCAATTAAATCATCATAGAACTTTAACCCAGCTTCATTCACTTCACCATTTCCCTGAGGATAAATTCTTGTCCATGCAATTGAAAAACGATATGTTTTCAATCCCATTTCAGCCATTAATTTCACATCTTCTTTAAAACGATGATAATGATCAACAGCTTTATCACCAGTTGTTGCTTTAAATGTCTTTCCAGGTATTCTTACAAACTTATCCCAGTTAGACACACCTTTACCATCAGCATCCCATCCACCTTCTACCTGATAAGCTGCTGAAGCACTTCCCCAAAGAAATCCTTCAGGAAAACCTTTTGTTTCTTTAAAATACATTTTTTTGACCTCCCTTTTATATATTTTCATTAACAAACTCTTGAAGAGATAATGTATATGTATCTGTTTTATCAATTAACTCATAAAGGCTCTTTTCTTTGATTGGAAATAACATTTTTACTGAAGCATTATGATTATAAACTGAAAAAACATGTTTAAATGGAACATCACCATCTTCTTTAGAATGAACAAATATTGTTGGAATTTCATTTTTCTTAACCAATGCAACAGTATTCATTTTTTTAATATCTTTATTTATTTCTTTTTTAATAAACTGTCTTATTATTGGAGCATTTATTTTATGAGAAATATTCAATGATTTTTGACAACGTGCACTTAAATAATGATAAACATTATCATAAGCACCTTCACTTATAATCATATCAACATTCTTTAATTGACCAAGTCCAGAAGCATTTAAAATCGTATTCGCACCAACACCTTGTCCATACATAATCAAATGATGGTCTTCTCCATACTTTTGTAATACATATGTATTAAAGTACATCAAATCCAAAACATCCTGATAACCAAATCCTCTAATATACCCATCACTCAACCCATGAGCATGAGCATCATACAGTAAAACATTTGAACAAGGAAATAGTTTTTTTAAATAAGGAATTGTTTCTTTCAACGTTTGAGAAGATTGTTCTAACCTATGTAAACAAACAATTGTTCTTTTCGCATTCTCTTCTTCAAACAAATAACCTTGTAAATATAACTTTTTATGATTTTTAATTTTAAATTTTTTTCCACCTAAATCACTATACCAATCTTCCTCATTACTTTTATCCAAACGTTGACGATATAAAATATTATGAGCAAACTGGTTCATCAAAGAAAGCCCTGCTGTTAGGGTAGAAATTGTTAAAGTTGAAGCTATAACTGTTCTCTTTTTCATTTGTACCACTCCTTAAAATTATCCATTAATAAACGATTTATATTTGCTACCTGCTCAAAAGAACTCAATCTGTATTTTTCATTCTCCATTCTTGCTGCAAAGAATTGAACAGCAGTTATCAACTGATCTCTTACCTTTGTTCTTAATTCCTTTGGAAAACTTTCAATTGGAAAACATGTAAATATAAACGTATTATAATCTTCACTAAATAAATCTAAAATAATCTCATATCCTTCAGCTTTTGCCAAAGAATTACCTAAAGCCAAATCTAAATCATGATTAGCAAAAGTCAACATATTATGAATGATATTACGAAGCTCTTTTAATATAACTGCATAATACTGATCATAATTATTTGTAAAAATATAATAAATATAAGAGAAAACAAGATTAACATTATCTCTATCTTCATCTTTATCATTTAATACAAATTTTTCTTTTAACGTATCTAATAAAGCTTGTGTCACTTTATAATGTGATAAAACCAAAATTCCAAAATCAGTCATAATCATAAATGAAAATCTTGTATTTTGACACATAACTTCAATAACTTCAAAAAGCTTTTCAGGTACATATTTATAAAACTTATCTAAATGTCTATAAACAATTCTAATAATTTCTCTTACATAATATAAATGGAATTGATATTCAGTATCCAAATATTTCATTGTTGTCCCATCCCATTCATACTCATATAATACTTTTTTCAACAAAAATGTTATAGAATCAAGAAACTTATCATATTTTTTTCTACTTATCAACATTTCTAAACTTGGAATAAACATTTCATAAAATGCATCCATTGTTTGTTGGTTAATTCCATTATGATATTTCATATATTCTAAAATAAGACAATAATCAATAGGATCTAAAAAAATATGTTCATTTGACACTGTCTTTATATAGGTTTCATAGAGAGAGTAATGTAAAGTTCCTTCACATTGTAATCTATCAACAATTTTTTTTAATGCATCCTTAACAATATATATTTTTTCTTGTTCGTGTAAATCTTCAGAAAATATATAAGATATTTCATTTTCACAATGTAATTCTACAAAAATATCAATTTTTCTAAAGTTTTCATCTAACATATAGTAATGACATTTAAAACGATAGTCATCTATTCTATATCCACTATGATAACGATATTTTCCTTTATATTGTGCTGGATGATCATTGATAAAATCTTCTATTAGTTTTGTATTGATAATCATACATCCTCCTTTGTATTACACATTGCTTTAAAACGTGATAAAAAATCACTTCTTATATATTCTTTTGTAATATGTACGATATTAAGGATTGCATAATCTCCACCCATCATAAGTGCAGTATCCATAATATCTTCAGTTAATAATGTCAGTTCATGATCTGTCAGTTCTATATTTTCATCTTCCATTATATCCTTAACAACAGCCTTACAGCCATCTATATATTCTTTTTTATTAATATCAGTTACATGTTCCATTCTCTCACATCCTTGTGTCATATTATATCATGTCTTTATGTACTTTTTTAGTCAAAATATGCTTTTTATGGAAAATAATCTTATTATATTTTTAGTTCTATCGTAAAAATTTTATATCCTCTATAACTTCAATTCCTAGTTGTTTTAAATAAATAATTGCTTGATTATAAATTTTTAAAGATGATAATGCTCTTGCTTCATGAGCATCTGTTCCTATAATAACTTTATTGCCAACTTTCTTAGCAATTTTGAAAAAAACTTCATTAGGGTATTGTCGATATGTTGCAAATCCTAAAAGATTAAATTCTAATGGAATATCCAATTCTTTTGCCTTTAAACAAAGTCTTGTCATCTCTTTGGTATAAACAGGATTATATATATCAAAATTTGCTAAATCTGGATGAGCCAAATAACTAAATAATCCTGTTTCTAATCCTTCAATACAACTATCCACATATTTTTTCAATTGTTTTTCATTAAGTTTTCTTCCAAAATAAATTCCTGTTTCATCTGTTTCATCATAATGATGCCCTAATATCACATAATCCAATTCATAACGTTGAATCATTTCTTTTAACCAGGGTATATACTTTTCAAAATATTCACACTCTAAACCTATTTTAATAGAGATTTGATCTTTATATTTTTCTTTCAGTGTTCGTAAAGTTTGGACATACCCTTCTAACTTATCTTCCTCCATACGCATTGATGAATGAAATGTAGAATCATAATGCCAAGGTGTGTGATCACTAAAACCAAGTTCAGTATATCCTGATTGAATCGCTGCTTTGATATATTCTTCCTCACTGCTCATTGCATGATAACATCTTTTTGTATGTGTATGATAATTTTTCATAGATGACCTCCTACGATTTTTTATATTATAACATAAATTTTATATATCAGTTCTTAAGTTTTTATAAATTTTTTTCTTTAGTTTTATTAATAATTTGTTCAACTATCTTTTGTTTAGATTTTTTTCGTCCGCGTGTTAATCCG
>CAJUJC010000028.1:10613-19728 GCA_910586805.1 uncultured Erysipelotrichales bacterium
GAATATCACATTACAATTAATAAAAATCATTTTAATTATTCACGTTTTGTATCTCATATGTATTATTTACTTAAGAGAAGTAAACAAAAACATTTATTATCATCTGATAATCATATCTTATATAATAAAACAAAAGAAGAATTTCCTAAAACATATAATTTGTTCAACTATCTTTTGTTTAGATTTTTTTCGTCCGCGTGTTAATCCGTTATTAAATATTTCTCCTTCTTTAAGCAAGATCAAAGGTTTAATTCCCAAAGCTCCAGCCGCAATTCCTGATAATTTTCCAACTCTTCCACCATGAACTAAATAATCCATACCACCAATAGTAAAGAAGATCCTTCCAGTGATTTTAATTTTGTTAATATATGCAACCGTCTCCTCAAAGGTTGCACCCGTCTGATTGTATGCAACCGCTTCTTCTACTAACATTCCTTGTAATACCGTATTAACGGTAGCATCGATAACTTCAATTTTCACATCAGGAAATTCATCAGTAAGCATATTTTTAGCATTCATTGCTGAATTATATGATCCCGAAAATTTTGTTGTAATACAAATACAAATAATATCAATACCATCTTTAGCCAAAGGTCCAAAAACATCTAAATAATCTTGAATCGACGGCATTGACGTTTTAGGAAATACTTTGGGGTTATCAATCATAAATTGATAGAAATCACGGATACCCAATTCAACAATTTCCTTTTGATGATTAATCCCATCTGTTGATACATAAAAAGGTACTACTGACACATCAAGCTCTTGTGCACGTTCGGTTGACAGATCGCAAGATCAATCTGTTATAATCTTATACATTCTTTTTCCTCTTCTCTATAATACTATAATTATAACCCCTAATTATTAACTTTTAATAAACTACTTTACTTTTTCTTTTATTGATCAGCGATAAACTCCGTTCTATTTCAGCTTGGACAACTGGATTTTGAAAATCCAGCTGTTTTAAAAAAGCCTCACTTTGATTAAACGCCGATAAACAAATGGTCAATTTCCATTTCATCAATTCATTATCATGATAACGTTCAAATGATTGAATAACTGTTTGATAATTTTTAGCAGTTGCCAATTTTTGATGATAAAAAACCATCCAGCCAATTGCATCAATTGCTTCTGCAACCACTTTATCTTCAGGATAATTAATGATTTCTAAAATCGTAGAAAAATAATCAGGATTCATTTTAGCCATAGTTCTAGCAATAATATCCCGTGGCAAAGGATAGCTTTTTTTCTTTGATACCTTTTCAGGAATCGTCCGATGTTGATTACCTCTAATTGTCCCCACATAAGGAATCATTCTTTTTATTGTCAACTCATTTCCGGTAGTCAAAATATCGCATATTTCTAATTTAGTATATAAGGCTTTTTCTTTAACCAACATTCTAAGTAAGATTTCATCAAGTTCATTAATGTCAACAAAGCTTCTAAGAATATATAACGCTGCAGTACGATTTACGGCTGTTTTATCTTTTAATAGTTCTAATAACTCCTCTTTTGAATATAAAAAGTAGGGTTCGGCTTCTGTATTTGTTAAAAAGCCACGTTTTCTAAGTGTTTCAGTATCTGTTTTCATAGTCTTATTATACCAAAAATTAATTCGCTTAAAAAGTTTATTACTACTTCAATCTACAAATAAAAAGCCACAGTTATCAAACTGTGACTAAATAACTTCTTCTTCCATTGGTAAAGTTACTTTAAATGTTGTTCCTTCATGTAATTTACTTGTTAATGTAATATTTCCTTGATAATATTGAACGATATGTTTGACAATCGCTAATCCTAGACCAGTTCCCCCTGTTTCTTTATCACGACCTTGATCACACCTAAAGAAACGTTCAAATACTCGTCCTTGATCAATTTTTGAAATTCCTCGTCCAGTATCACTAACTTCAATGATAATATTACGACCAAATTGGTATGACTTAATTATAATTTTACCACCATCAACATTATACTTAATTGCATTAGTAATCAAATTACTTAATAACTGATGCATATGCTGATGATTTGATGTATATGTAATATCTTCTAATTCTTTATCTACTTGTAAATGTTTCTTATCAATCTCTACTTGCATCGTATCAATTATCTCATCTACTAGTGGTGTTAAATGAACTGGATGCTTGATTACATCAACATCTTTATTTTCTAATCTCGATATCATTAAAATATCATTAATTAAAGTAGACATATTATTCACTTCATCATGAATTTTATCCAATGCTTTTTTTGAAGCATCTTTATCATTGATAACTCCCGTTTCTAATAATTCACTATATCCACGAATCGAAGTCATTGGTGTTTTCAACTCATGAGAAACATTAGAGAAAAATTCCTGACGCATCTTCATAGCATTATGCTGCCTAGTAATATTTACAAACAGCAAAGTTACCCCATAATCAACCTTAGCGACATAACAGTTATAGAATTCTTTTTCCTTTTCAACTTCAACTACCTGTTGTTCATCACTTAAATGGTCAAGTGCATTAATAATTTTAAAGTCAAAAATAAAGTCTTTGATTGAACAATTTAACTTGATTGTATGACCATATAATTTTTGAGCTTTACGATTAACCATTAAAACTGTTAAATCACTATCTAATAAGACAAAGCCCTCTTTCATTTGATCAAGAATCCCATTGATTTTTATTTGTTCACTTTTAAGCTTTTTCATAGTATCATGAATTGTTTTAGCCTGTTCTTCCAATTTTGAAGCAATGATATTAAACTCATCATATTTATAACTATCAAATTCTAGTTCACGATAATCCTTCATTTTTGTAACCTGTGTCGTAATATCCTGAATTGGTGCTGTCAATGTATTAGCAAATCGTTTCGATAAGAATAAAGCAATGACTAACGACATTATCGCGCCTACCCCTAGCGGTCTAACCAAAGTTGGAAGATTATCAAAAATACCATTATATGGTAAAGCCAGACGAACTATATATCCTTTATTAAATACTGCCACATAGAGCATATTTCTTTTAACAGTACTTGAGTAACGGGTTGCATAACCAACCCCTTCACTTAGAGCCTGTTTAACTTCTTCACGACCTTTATGATTTTCATCAATTTCTTCACTACCACTATCTGCTAATACTTCACCATTAGTATCAATGACAGTTAATCTAGTTTGATCATTGTAAGCAAGTGGATTCAATGCATCTACTTGTGCTTTTAAATCGTGTGATTCATCTAATTGATAATCAACCAACTTAACCGCGTAAAGCATATCATGTTTAGTATTTTCCAACATTTGACTTGATAAAATAACCATTGAAACACTGCTTGATAAAACTAGAGTGACTAATAAAACTGTGAGAAAATAGCGAAAAATAGTTTTATTCACTACCATCACCTTCCTCATAAAAACGATATCCAACACTACGTATCGTCTTAATATACTTATGGCCATCATCATTTAATTTACTTCGTAAAGCACGAATATGAACATCTAAAGCACGAGATTCACCAATAAAATCATATCCCCAAATTTCGTTTAATAATTCTTCACGTTCAACTACACGATGTTTATTATCCATTAAATAGACCAATAATTGATACTCTTTATTAGTTAATTCTAATTTCTGATCATCTAATTTTACTAAACGTGTTTGCTTGTCAACAGTAAGATGTTTAGTTCTAATAATATCGCTAGTAACATGGTGTCTTAATAATGAGCGAACGCGAGCTTGCAATTCAAGAATCCCAAACGGTTTAGTCATATAGTCATCAGAACCGCTATCTAAACCATTAACCTTATCTATCTCACGATCTTTAGCACTTAAAATTAAGATAGGTAATTCACTATCAGTTTCACGAATTTCCTTGATTGCATCAATTCCGCTCATTTTTGGTAACATTAAATCAAAAATAGCTAATGATGGTGCTTTTTTATCAATTTCTGCCAGTGCATCGATAGCATTATCAAATTGAACAACTTCATAACCATTGCTTACTAATGCTAAATTAATTATCTCGCGGATATTTTCATCATCTTCAACTACAAATATACGTTCACCCATGTTCAGTCCCCCTTAGATCAAACGATAATTATCAACTGTTCCAGTTTGGTTAAACTCAACCCATTCACAAATATTTACAGCATGATCACCAATTCTTTCGAAATATTTAGCAATCATTAGGAAGTTAATCGCTAAATCGATCGTTTCCTTTGACTCATTTACTATTTGTATTAATTCTACCTTAACTTCTTCAAATAGTCCATCCATATCATCTTCCAATTTTTTTACTTCTGAAGCTTTTTTTAAATCATGCTGATGAAAAGCTTCAATTGATTGTTTAACCATATTTTTAGCAAGATGAGCCATATTAGGTATATGTTCAACCATTTTATAAGGGCAGGTTACATCTGTATCTAATAAAATTTCTGCAATATCTGCTCCTTGGTCACCAATTCTTTCTAAATCTGTAACGACTTTTAAAGCTGTAGACACATTTCTTAAATCACTAGCTACAGGCTGTTGTTTTAAAATTAACGATAGACAACGAGCTTCTATCGTTCTTTCCATATCATTAATCACTTTGTCTCCAGCTAAAATATCACGGCATAATTCACGATCTCCTGATTTAAATGCCACAATACAGTTTTCAATTGCTAAAATAACTAGATGACACATCTTATCAAGATCTACGTGTAATTTGTTTAAATCATTTTCAAAATTTGTTCTTAACATTTTTTTCTCCTATCCAAATCTTCCAGTAATATAATCTTCAGTACGTTTATCTTTAGGCATTGCAAAAACATCCTTAGTTTTTCCATATTCAACCATCTCACCTACTAAGAAAAACGCAGTATAATCAGCGATACGACTCGCTTGCTGCATATTATGTGTAACAATTGCAATCGTATACTTTTCTTTAAGTTCCATTAACAATTCTTCAATTTTTAATGTTGAAATTGGATCCAATGCACTTGTTGGTTCATCTAATAAGATCACATCAGGTTCTACTGCTAAAGCACGAGCAATGCACAAACGTTGCTGTTGTCCTCCAGATAATCCTAAAGCACTGCTGTGCAAACGATCTTTTACCTCTTCATATAAAGCAGCTGCCTCTAATGAATCTTTAACAATCTTATCTAACTGTTTTTTATTTTTGATTCCATGAATTCTTGGTCCATATGCGATATTATCATAAATACTCATCGGAAACGGATTTGGCTGTTGGAAAACCATTCCAACTTTTTTCCTCAAAACCGTTGTATCAACACGACTATCATAAATATCTTCACCATCAAGAACCACACTACCAGTTATCTTAATATCTTTAACATAATCATTCATGCGATTTAATGTCTTTAAAAATGTTGATTTACCACAACCGGAAGGCCCGATAAAAGCCGTAATTTTATTTGTTTTAATATCTAGACTAACATTTTTTAAAGCATGCTTTTCACCATAATACAGATCTAGATTTTTTGCTTCAATTTTATTTTCCATTCTAATCCACCCTATTTACATCAAATTTATTTGTAATCAGTTTTGCTAACATATTTAATCCTAAAACAATAACAATTAAAACTAAGGCAATCACAAAGGCCGATTCATAATTAGCTTTAGCCATCTCCAAATATAATTGAATCGTTAGTGTTGCACCTGAACTTGATAAATGTGTAAAGATATTTTTTGGCAAAACACTTACTGAACCAGCTGTAAACAATAACGCCGCTGATTCTGCAACAATTCTACCCATTCCTAAGATCACACCCGTTAAAATTCCTGGCATAGCACTTGGCAATAACACAGTTCTAATCATATACCATTTAGTAGCTCCAATACCCAATGCAGCTTCACGATAACTTTTTGGTACCCCTTCTAAAGCTACCTGAGTATTTCTTGTAATAATTGGTAAGATCATAATTGCAAGTGTGAAAGAACCCGTTAATATTGAGAATTTAAATCCTAATAAATTTCCAAAAAATAACATCCCAAATAAACCATATATAATCGAAGGAATTCCCGCTAATACTTCAGTTGTAAAAGAAATAATATTAACAAATTTCTTATTTTTTGCATACTCATTTAAATAGATTGCTCCCCCAATCCCAATTGGGCAGGCAATTAATAAAGTAATTACAATAATATATAATGTGTTAATAATATTTGGTAGTATCCCTACCGTACCTTTTAAAATACTAGTAGTATTAATTAAATATGAGAAATTAAAGTATGGTAATCCACGATATAAAATATATCCAATACATACAACCAAGATCAGCACTGACAAGGCACTAGAAAGCTGTATCAAAAAATTTAATATTTTATCGCTGCTGCGATGTCTTCTTTCAAAGATACTATTCATGCTGATCTCCTCTCTTAATAATAAATGTTAGGATCAAGTTAATAATTATGATGAAAACAAATAGTACTAATCCAATCGTAAATAAAACTTGACGGTGTGTCCCTGAGGCATATCCCATTTCAGAAACAATTCCCGTAGTTAAAAAACGAACTGAATTGAATGGTAAAGGCAGATTAACTGAGTTTCCTGCTACTAATAAAATTGCCATTGCTTCCCCAATTGCACGCCCTACTCCTAATACAATTGCTGAAACTATCCCTGATTTAGCACTAGGCAAAACAACTTTAAAAATTGTTTGCATTTGACTTGCCCCTAAAGCCAATGAACTTTTACGATAATCATCTGGAACTGCCTTTAAAGCTGTTTCAGTAATATTGATCAAAGTTGGTAAAATCATAATCGCAAGAACTAAAATTGCTGAAATCAGATTTGCCCCACCAGTAAACTGATGAGTCTTTGATCCTGCAAAAATTAATAATTCTAACCTATACATAAACGGACAAATAATTAAAATTCCTAGTAATCCATATACCACTGAAGGAATTCCGGCAAGTAATTCGATTGCAGATTTAACAATTTTACGCACTTTCGGATTTGCCAATTCAGCTAAATTGATAGCTGTAAACAATCCGATTGGTACCCCAATACAAATAGCTAAAAAAACACCAATAATTGAGGTAAGTATAATTAAAAGGATTCCAAATTGAGGATCAGCAGCGGTTGGCGCCCAAACAGTTCCAAAAAGAATATCTAGTATTCCCACTTTGAAAATAGCTGGTGTACCAGAAATAATCATATAACCTGTAATAGAGACAACAGCAATGATAGACATAACAGCACAGCCACGAAAAATTATCGCGGCTGTTTTCTCTACCAAAGATTTTGTTTTTCTATTACTTATAATAGATAACATATCTTTTTCCATAATTAACTCCTATTTTTTATCTGGAATTATTAAACCAACTTGTTCAATAACTTTTTGTCCAGCTTCACTATTGATAAAATCGAACACAGCTTGTACTTCTTTACTTTGTTCACTGATTTTTCCTTTAGTAGCCATTACGAATGGTCTTTGTAAAGTGTAGCTTCCATCTTTAATAGTTTTTTCAGAAGCTTTTACACCATCTAATTTTAATGATTTAACTGTGTCATCAACAACATCTAAAGAAACATAACCAATTGCTCCTGCTGTTTCACTAACTTTTGCCATTACTGCACCAGTTTCGTTTAATTCTTGAGCATATTTACAAGCATCTTCAATTCCTAAAATTTCTTCAAATGCTCCACGAGTTCCTGAACCAGCTTCACGTCCAACAACAACGATTGCTTGATCATCACCACCTAAATCTTTCCAGTTTGTAATTTCACCAGTATAGATTTTCTTTAAGTCATCAGTAGTTAAATCAGACACTTTGTTATCTTTATGAGTAACTACAGCAATACCATCAATAGCAACAATATTTTCTTCAATTCCTTTTGCTTTTTCTTCATCTTTTAAAGCTCTTGAAGAATCTCCGATATCAGCAGTTCCATTTGTAACAGCTTCAATCCCTGCACCTGAACCAGTAAATTGTGGTTCTAATGTTAAGTTTGGATATTCTTCAGTAATCGCTTCTTTTAAAGCATTTACGAATTTTTCCATAGATGTAGACCCGTTAAGGCTAACATTTCCGCTTACATCGTTTCCACTTGCAGAAGAATCATCACCAGATTCCCCACATCCAGTAAGCCCTAAGCATAATACTAATGTTAATAAAACTCCGAATACTTTTTTCATATTTAATAATCCCTTTCTTTGTCTTTTCTTAAGACACCTATATAATAATCAAATTGCAATTTACGATATATCAATAAATTGTATTTATTATGTTAAGTTTACGTAAAGAAAAAAGAGAACCCTCAAGTTCTCTATTCATATATCCTTAACATAGCCCTTATTCGTGTCTTTACAATCTCTTTTAGACTTAAAGGAAAAACAACTTCAACCTTATCTTGAAGCATCATTATCCAGCCAATTAAACCATCTGATAAAGCCACATCTTTAATAAATGCTTCAATTCGACCATCAAAGCATTTATTTACATTAATATCTTGTCCAAACTGATTAACAACTTCTCTTAGTACACTAGATTCAAAAGCAATCTTTAAATCAATTCGTTCATTACTAACATACATATTAACATTATTTTCAAATTCTTTTTCCATATCGAAACGATCTTGAATATCTTCATAACTACTGCTATGATTTCTCACGATACGCATTCGATCAATTCGATAAACACTTAAACTATCTTTTCTTTTATCAAAATAACCAATCAAATAATAATTAGAATTTCTAAGAATCAATTTATATGGGGAAATAACATATGTTTCAGGATTAAGATTACCATTAGTATGGTATACCTCTTGAAGAGCATTATCTTTGATATCATAACTAATATATTTAAAAGCAATATTTTTGTGGTTATTAATTGCTTTGATTACCGTAGTTAAATTTAATAATAGATCATATGTTAATTCATTATCATTTTGATGTTCTGTATTTAAACGTTCCATTTGAATAACCGAACTAATCAAAGCTAATTTATTAACTAAATCATTCGCTGATTTTTTATCAAGATTGGGATTAAATAAAACACTGTCAATTAATAGCTGCAGCTGTCCATCTTCAAAAAAATCCTCATCAATAATATAACCCCTTCTTCTAATTGTTTTTATTAACTGCTTATTACTCAAACAATAATAAAAATCATTAAGTTTTTTTATTAAA
>CAJUJC010000029.1 GCA_910586805.1 uncultured Erysipelotrichales bacterium
AAAGATTAAATGAGCTGGTTATAAGAATTTTTGATGTAAACAATGAAGAAGATATCTATGAGATTTTAAACTAAAAAGAGGCTGAACGAATTAATCATTTAAAAACTAATTCGTTACAGCCTTTTAATAATGTTTTATAATTTCGTCTATATGTATACCAAGTTTAAATCCTAATGTAAAGTAATCATCAATTGTATTTTGGTAATCATCACTAGAATAATGACTTTGTACATTTAAAATAGAATGATATATTTTAAAGAATAATGAATAAATATCTTCTTGTTCAGGAATTTCAGTGTGGTTTTTAAGTGTGTCAATTCTTAATTCAAAACCAATAGACATTAGCATAGATAATCCTTCAAGATAATAATCTAATAACTTTTCATGATTGACAGGTTCTTCTTTTTCCCAAAATAAGTAACATCTTGATTCTTGAGATACACAAGATAAATCATGTAAGAAAGATAAAATTTTTTGATTTAATCTTTGAATATTTAAAATGTCATTATTTTTAACTTGTAATTCTTTATTGATATACACCTCATATAACTTAGAAACTTCATTCATAGTTAATCACCTCTTAACTACTATTATACTCATTTATATGAATTAAAGTTGAATTAAAAAGTCAAATATCCCAAATGTTCTAATAAAATTTTTAATCCCATTAAAACCAAGATCAATCCTCCAGCCATTTCAGCTTTAGATTTATATTTAACACCAAAAACATATCCGATTTTTACACCAGTCATAGAAATAATAAAAGTTGTTATGGCAATAATGATGACAGCATAAATAATATTTACATTTAAAAAGGCAAAAGTAACACCTACTGCTAGTGCATCAATAGAAGTTGCGATAGCTAAAGGAATCATAGCTTTTATGGAAAAATCAGGACTGCAATCTTCTTCATTTTCAAAAGCTTCTTTAATCATATTCATACCAATAAATATTAATAAAATAAAAGCAATCCAATGATCAATACTTTCAATTTTATCTTTAAATTGAACTCCTAATACATAACCAATCAATGGCATGAAACCCTGAAATAATCCAAAATAACTTCCACAAATTAAACTATGTTTTAATTCTAATTTTCTTGTGGATAATCCTTTACAAATACTCACTGCAAAAGCATCCATAGCTAGTCCAACACCAATTAATAAAATTTCAAAAAAACTCATAATGACCTCCTATATAAACAAAAAAGACTGACTGCAAAAATGCAGACAAGTCTCATTATTTAAAATCATGCCAGATATTTTATATCAGTATGTTGACATGATTACACTTATAAGTGCTAACTACTCCCTTATCTTAGTGCATTATAGCAATATTACCAAGTCTTGTCAATTTTCTTTTGCAATGTATTCATGTCCAATGATTTCATATGTAAATTGATTACTTGTGAGTTCTTGGACCAAAGATAAAAATGTCTGATCTTTTAGATAACATTGATATATGACTTGTTCATTATATTCTTGATTAATACATTTTATGTTATGTTGTTTTAATAAATGTTCAAATTTACGAGTATATGAATAATCGACGGAAATTTGATATAAAGCAACTAGTTCCTTTTCAACAATCTTTGCAACTTTTAATGCTTCAGTAACACTTTGTGTATAGGCACGTGTTAATCCTCCTGCTCCTAATTTGATACCACCAAAATAACGAGTAACAATAGCAATGATATTTGTTAGACCTTGCATTTTTAAAACATTTAACATAGGCATACCTGCTGTTTTTGAGGGTTCACCATCATCATAAGCACGTTCATTAGATCCTATAATATATGCAACACAGTTATGAGAAGCATCTTCATGACTATATTGTTTAATCAAATCTTTTGCTTTTTCAATATCACTACATGGAATAAGTGTGCATATAAATTCAGATTTTTTAATAATGATGGTATGTTGAGTTATTTTTTCTACTGATATCATAGTATTCACCTCTTGCATTATTATAACTGATAATTCACAAGAATGAAATATTTGTCTTGTATATTATTGTTAAGGTGGTGATTTGTTTGTTTTATTATATCGTAGTTATAAATATTGTTGGATTGATTGTTATGGGAATTGATAAGTGGAAAGCTAAGCATCAACACTATCGTATAAGTGAAAAGATGCTATTTACCATAAGTTTATTAGGAGGAAGTTTGGGAACATGGTTAGGTATGTATGTTTTCCATCATAAAACGAAACACTGGTATTTTGTGGTGGGAATACCTTGTATATTTATAATGCAATTGATAGGTGTATATTTTATTCTTGATAAAATTTAAAAGATATAAATGATGAATATTTAAAATGCTCCAATATATTATTGATATACTTAATATATAAGAGTGTAGCTATTTGTCGAAAATGTGGGAGTTGTCAAACATAAGAAATAGGCATATAATAGTCAATATAGAAAAGAGGGATATGGACATGAGTAAAATTGCAGTGTTAGTAGATAGTGGGTGCCAAATAGAAATAGCTCAATATGAACAACAAGGTATTTTTATTGTTCCTTTATGTATAACAATTGGTGAACAAACTTATTTGGATCAAAAAGAAATTTCAACAATTGAAGTTTTTGAAAGAATGGAAAAAGAAAATGTGATGGTTATGACTTCGCAACCCTCAACAGGAGTATTGGTAGAAGTCATTGAAAAAATTAAAAATCTTGGATATGATGAAATTATCGGATTACCTATTGCAACTGGACTATCATCAACAATGAATGGAATGAAAGTGGCTGCTGATATGGTTGGTATAAAAATAACTTTAGTAGATACAAAAGGGACAGCAGGGAATCAAAAATATTTAGCAATGACAGCGAGTCAATTGATTAATGAAGGAAAAAATTCTTGTGAAATTATAGATATCTTAACACATATGGTTGAATATTCAGGAACAATTATTTTAGCTCCTAATTTAGAACATCTTAAAAAAGGTGGAAGAATTACTCCAGCAGTTGCTTTACTTGCAGGAATGTTAAAAATTGTACCTGTTATGGAATTAAATTATGATTTAGGTGGTAAGATTGATAGTTTGGCTAAAGTAAGAACGCTCACAAAAGCGAGAAACACTCTCGTTAATAGGATGATAGAAAAAGGTGTTAATGATAAAGACTATAAAATCACAATAGAACACGTTTTATGTGAAGAATCAGCTTTAGAAGTCAAAAAACTTGTTTTAGAAAAAATTGGTCATGTAGATATTGAATTAAGAGAACTTCCAGCAGTTGTAGGGGCACATATGGGTGTTGGAGGTCTTGGCGTTCAATATATTAGAAAGTATCGAGGAGAATTATAATGGCACTATTTGATGATTTAACAAAAAAAGCAGCAAAATTAACTGAAGAAGCAATAGACAATACACAAAAATTTGCAGGTAATGCAAAAATAAAATTAAAAATAAAAAATTTAGAATCTGATAGAGATGATATTTATAGAGAATTAGGTCAATATTATTATGAAATGATTAAGGATGAAAATTCCATTAATGAGGATATTGCTGAATTGCGTCAAAAAATACATGACTTTGATGCAGAAATTAAAGAACTCCAACTTCAGGTTCAAAATGATGATTAAAAAGTACAAGAAATTGTACTTTTTTATTTTAACTACCAAAAATAGGTGTTAAAATAGGTATAAAGACATCATCACTTTCATATATTCAATATAATGAATATAGAAAGGGATGATTAATTATGAAAAAAGATTATAAGACAGGAAAAGTAACAATATTACAACAAAAGGAATTTTTATTAAAAGTATGTAAAAATCAAGAAATAAGAGAATATTTATGTGATTGTATGACAAAAAAGCATATAAAGAATGTAATGAAACATCAAAATATTTATCATTATTTATTACAACAATCTATTGATATGTTATATCAAGTACAAAGTTATAAAGAAATGGAAAATGTGATAGTTATTATGAATTCATTATTTGATAATCAAGAATATATAGATATTAAAAAAAGATTATTTCATAAATTATATAAACAACATATCACATTAGAAATTTATTGTGTATTAAGACATCTTATTTATCTTCCTTGTAATACATTTCCTATGTTTATTGCTACTCTTCATCAAAAAGGATGCTCCTATTTAGAATGTGCAAAGTTTTGTTTGATAGAGGATAAATATCAATTAGCTATTGTTTATTTACAACAATTAGATCATTGCGAAGATGCAACTGTTTTAGATTTGCTTGCAAGTTATAATCTTTTTGAATATATGTCTTTAAAAAGAAATTATGTGAAAAAGAAAAAAGACTATTGTCTAACAATGGCTTAGGAGATTTATATGGGAAAAAAGATGTATTATGTTTTAAGGATTATTCAAGACAATGATGTCATTAGTGCAAAAGATATTGTGGTTCAACTTGAAAGTTATGATATTTATGTAGATATAAAATCAGTATATAGAATCATTAAACGTATTAATGAATTTTTTGAACATTGGATACAAGGACAACTCATTAGAACTTTAAAAAAGAAAGGTTATACAATTGGTAAAGAATTATTTTCTGACGGTGAGCTTCAATTCTTGCTTGATAGTATTATGTATCATCATGATTTAAATAATGATGATCAAAAAAACTTAAAAGATAAACTGATGTTTTTATCATCTGTGTCACAACAAGATAATATTATTTCATCATTGCCACAATTAAAACACCAATCTTTTTCTCTTATTCATAATCTCACAACAATTATGAAATCCATTCAACAACATAAGATGATTTCTTTTCAATATATAGATTATGATATTATAAACAATCAACCAATAGAAATATCTGCACATTCAGGGCAAAATTATTATATATCTCCCTATCAGATTGTTCTTAATAATAATCATTATTATCTTATTGGGTATAATACAATACATAAAGATACACTTTCAACATATAGAATCGATAGAATGAGACAAATCCATACAACAAAAAATCGTTTCATAGAAATAAGAGAACAATTTGATATGCAAGAAGAAGTCAATCAAATGATGAATATGTTTACAAGTCAAAGAAAAGACACTCTTGTTATTCAATGTCAGCATAAATTGTTAAGAGAAATTGTTTCTCGTTTTGGGTTTGAGATTTATGTTGAGAAATTATATCATGATGAATATGTGATTACTATTGATAATGTATCTATATCTGAAGGATTGATAGGATGGATTATGATGCTTCAAAATCAAATCAAAGTGCTTGCACCTAGTACACTCAAACAAACGATTAAAGAAAGAATTAAGTTAATGGAAACTCTTTATGAGGATGTGTTATAATAAACAACGAGGTGATATTTGTGCAAAAGATTATGATTGTTGAAGATGATGAAGTGATTTCATCAACATTACAAAAACATTTAAGCAAATGGAATTATGATGTTTATGTTGTAGAAGATTTTGAACATATTATGGAACAATTTTTTGAATATCAACCAACATTAGTATTGTTAGATATATCACTACCTTTTTATAATGGATACCACTGGTGTCAACAAATTAGACAGGTTTCACAAGTGCCAATTGTATTTATATCTTCTACAAATGAAAATATGAATATTGTTATGGCTATGAATATGGGAGCTGATGATTTTGTCAATAAGCCTTTTGATTTAAATGTTTTAACTGCAAAAATACAAGCTTTATATAGAAGAACATATTCATTTTCAAAGCAGTTTCATATTTTGACTTATAAAGATCTTATACTCAATCTTGTTGATACAACGATTGCATATCAAAATATAACAGTAGATCTTACAAAAAATGAATTAAAGATATTAGAAGTTTTATTTCAAAAACCTGAAACATTTGTTTCTCGTGATGAAATTATGACTGAATTATGGCAAAGTAGTTCTTTTGTAGATGATAATACTTTAAGTGTTAATATGAATAGATTAAGAAGAAAATTAGATGAATTTGGAATAAAACAATTGATTCAAACAAAGAAGGGAATAGGTTATCGTTTGTCATATGAATAGTTTGTTATCATACTTTCGTAGTTATTATGTTTTCTATTTGTTTTCTTTATTGTTTATTTTTATTTTCTATCTTATCTTATATTTATATAATGCATTTATTCCTGCGATAAACTATGCTTTATTATTATGTATGACTTTTCTAGTTGTTTATTTTTGCATAGATTATTTTAAATATGTAAAAAAATATAAACAACTCCATGACTTGTTAAAATTAGATGAAGTTTTTGTGAGTGATCTATCAACAGCAAATCATGAAATTGAAAAATTATATCAAGCTCTTTTGTTCAAGGTTGAAGATTTACATAGCCAACTCAAAAATCAACGTGATAGTGAATATCAAGATATGCTTGATTACTTTACATTATGGGTTCATCAAATTAAAACCCCTATATCAGCATTAAGATTATTAATACAATCTCAACAAATATCACAACAAGAATTATTAATGCAAGTTTTACGTATTGAACAATATGTTGAAATGGTTCTTCATTATATCAAAATCAACCAAATGTCTAATGATTTAAAAATTCAAACATATTCACTAAAGCAAATTTTAAATGAAGTCATTAGAAAACAAAGTACGTTTTTTATTAATAAGAAGATACAATTACAATTGGATGATATTGATCTTCATATATTAACAGATGAAAAGTGGATTTCTTTTGTTTTGGAACAAATCTTATCAAATGCTTTAAAATATACAAAACAAGGATCTATTCATTTATATGTTGAAAATGAAACATTATATATTGAGGATAACGGAATAGGAATAAAAGAAGAAGATTTGCCTAGAATTTTTGAAAAGGGTTTTACAGGATATAATGGAAGAGTGGACAAAAAAGCAAGTGGTTTAGGTTTATATCTTTGCAAACAGGTGATTGATAATTTGGGGTATCAAATAAATATTCAATCAGAGCTTGGAAAGGGCACAAAAGTTGCTATTGATTTTCATGTTGATGAATTAGATGTTGAATAACTTACATGATTGTAAGAAAGTATGGGGAAATTGTAAGATAAATCTATGGTAGCAATTTCTCTTTTTTTATAAACTAGAAGTGTAATAAGGAGGAATGATGATATGTCATTATTAGAAGTTAAAAATTTAAAGAAAGTTTATACAACACGCTTTTCTAATCAACAAGTTCAAGCATTGTCAAATGTCTCTTTTAGTGTAGAAGAAGGAGAATATGTTGCAATTATGGGTGAATCAGGAAGTGGTAAAACAACTTTATTAAATATTCTTGCTTCATTAGATAAACCTACAAATGGTGAGGTTTTATTAAATGGTAAAGATATTACACGTATTAAGGATAAAGAAATCTCTGAGTTTAGAAGAAAGAACTTAGGATTTGTGTTTCAGGATTTTAATTTATTAGATACTTTTTCAATTAAAGACAATATTTTTTTACCATTAGTTTTGTCGAAAGAAGCTTATCCTATTATGAAACAAAAGTTACAATATCTAGCACCTAAATTAGGAATTCAGGCTTTGTTAGAAAAATACCCATATGAAATATCAGGTGGACAAAAACAAAGAGTGGCAGTTGCACGTGCATTAATTACACATCCTCTTCTTGTCCTTGCTGATGAACCAACAGGAGCATTGGACTCTAAATCAACGGATCAATTATTAGATATTTTTGATCAAATTAATGAAGAAGGACAAACGATTTTAATGGTTACACATAGTACAAAAGCAGCAAGTTATGCGAAAAGGGTTTTGTTTATTAGAGATGGTGAAGTTTTTCATCAAATATATAAAGGTAATCAAACAAGAGAACAAATGTATCAAAACATTTCAGATACATTAACATTACTTGCGACAGGAGGAAAATAAAATGAAATTATTCTTTTATCCTCGTTTAGCATTAACCAATTTAAAAAAGAATTCTCAAATTTATTTCCCATATTTATTAACAAGTTCATTTACTGTGATGATGTTTTATTTAATTCATAGTTTATCAGTGAATAGTGGTTTTAAAGATGAACAACTTGGCGCAACAATGTTACCATTTATTTTAGAACTTGGAACTTATGTTGTTATTATCTTTGCATTTATATTCTTGTTTTATATCAATAGTTTTATGATGAAACGAAGAAAAAAAGAATTTGCATTGTATAATATATTAGGTATGGAAAAAAAGCATGTGATGTGTATTTTATTATATGAAACATTATTTGTTGTGATTGTTTCGCTTGTTTTAGGTGTTTTATTTGGAGTATTGTTTAGTCAATTCATGTATCTATGCTTAGTTAAATTTCTTCAGCTTAATACAAATCTTGCTTTTGAAATGCCAGTTTCATCAATGATGATGACATTAAAAGTATTTTTACCTATCTTTTTACTTTCTTATTTATTTAATGTTTTACAAATTAAATTATCAAAACCTATTGAATTGTTGAGAGGGAGTCATGTTGGTGAAAGAGAGCCAAAAGTGAAATGGTTATTTACAATTGTTGGTTTTCTTTGTTTAGGTAGTGGTTATTATTTGGCACAAACGATTGAAAATCCTATGCTAGCTGTTGGTGTATTTTTTATTGCAGTTGTTTTGGTTATTATTGGAACTTATGGAATATTTACATCTGGATCTATTATGATTTTAAAGATGTTGAAGAAAAATAAAAGATTTTATTATCAAACTAGACATTTTACTGCTGTATCACAGATGTTATATCGTATGAAACAAAATGCAGTAGGTTTAGCAAGTATTTGTATTTTATGTACATGTATATTAGTTATGTTATCTTCAACAGTTTCTCTTTATTTGAGCATCCAAGATAGTACAAATATCTTTATGCCAGAAGATGTGAAATATTATGTAGGGAGCGAAGATGATAAATTCAGTTATCAAGATTTAGATATCATTCATAATAAGATAATGAATGAATTTAAAAAAGAGAATATTGAAGTTAAAAATTATACTTTAAAAAGACTTTTTGAAGAAGCAGTTAAGTATGAGAATGATAAGTTTATCATAGGTGGAGGTAGTGATGGTTTTAATTATACAATACTATCAGCTATGAGTGTTGAGGATTATAATCGTTCATATCATAAAAATGTATCATTAAAAGGTAATGAAGTTTTATTATATGATAATTTTTTAGATGAACAAAAAAGTTTAAATATTGATGATAAGATTTTTGATGTTGTAGGAAAGATTGATGATATTTACTTGGGTGAAACAACTGGACTTATGAGTGAGGCAAATATTTTATTCATGATTTTTAATGATGAAGAAACCATTCGTTCAGTGATGAGTAATGTAGAAGAATTAACACCAGTGTACATTGCGACCTTGGATTATGTTGATGATAAGGATGTAGAAAAGGGTAACGAGATTATTAATAAAGTTTGTTCAACAGAAATTAGAGATAATAAAAAGCTTCAAGAATCAGAAAGTGGTTATCTCTATGGCTTAGAATTTAAACGTGATATTCAACAAATGTATATGGATATGTTCGGAAGTTTGTTCTTTTTAGGAATATTCTTAGGTGTTTTATTCTTGATGGCAGCCATCTTAATTATGTACTATAAACAATTATCGGAAGGATATGAAGATCAAAAACGTTTTGAGATTATGCAAAATGTAGGTATGAGTCAAAAAGAAGTGAAACAAACGATACAGTCCCAAGTTCTTATTTTCTTCTTCTTACCATTGGTTGTCGCAGTTATTCATATGGCATTTGCATTTAAAATGATTGTTAAAATGATGGGAATCTTTCTTGTATCAGAAATATCATTGTTTATATGGTGTACAGTGATATCAGTGATTATTTTAGCTATTATTTATAGTATCATTTATTTCTTTACAGCTAAAACATATTATAAAATTGTTCAACATTAGAGGTGTTTATGAAGTGACTTTGTAGAAGGTATTTCATTATACCTCTTTTTTTTCACTTTTAACTTTTTAGACAAAAAAAGGAACCAAAAGTTCCTATTTTAAGCTTTGGGCATACTGCATACATATTAAATCAACAATAGCTATTAAAGGATAGGGATGACTTGCATAATCGTTTCTACTGTTGTAACGTATGTAATAATCAATGAAAGGATCAGTATGTGTTGAACTTGATGTAATCATGTAAATTTTAGGTTTATGTTTTAAATTAGCAAATGGTTTCATCCTTTGGAAAACACGATTGAAGTATGTACCCGATTCTGAGAAAATAATAAGCAAAGTGTTTTCGTCGCAATGATGTATATATTCTACTTGATCAATAAATTTTAAACGAGTAAAAACAATTTTTCCATTTGTTTGTAAATCGTATTGCAAATTAAGTGCAACGTTTTCGGATTGAAGATAACCAAAAGCAGCAACTTTATCATATTTTTTGATATCATTTACAAGATTTTGAATATCTCTATCTAAAGTTTTACAATTTATTCTTGTAAGGTTGTCTATAACACTCAATAAATAGGATTGTGATAGAGAATTTTCATCCATTTCTTTAAATTTAAATTTTTCTTGTCTTGTTTGAGAAGATAAATAAGAGAAACGTATTAATTGATTTTTAAGTGTATTAAAATCTTTTAGTCCTATATCTTTACAAAAACGAGATATGCTGGAATTAGAAACGTAACATTGTTTAGCAAGCTCTGTTAATGTACAATCTTCGAGTTTTGACATATTTTCTATAATATGTTTTGCTATTTTGTAATTATTTGAATCTTTTGGTTCGCTATTAATTGTAGATAATAAAATAATAACCAAATTAAACATAAAATCATCCCCTCTATTATAAACGTATTATAATAATTTCGAGGAGTGTTGACAAGTTATTTATTTATAACAATTGTTTTTGCAATTTTATCATGAAAAGATTGTGATAAGGGATTGAAATATGCATAAATGATAGATGCAAGTGTAAGAGCATAGGCAATGTATTGAAGAGGTTTAACGAATGGAGAAAGACCAAATAGAGGGAGTGCATTTCTTAAATATGACGCTGTAATAACAATTCCACCTTCTAAAAAAGTAGAACCAAGTAATTCTCTTAATAACATTGCCTGTAATGTTACTTCTTGACCATGTTCGTTTGTTATTTGTATTTTACATATTTTCTTACCTAATGTTTGACCTTTCCACACATAAGAAGGGATAAACACATAATATATGATCCCAACGAAAATTCCAAATAATACTAACCACATTGTTGTTGATTGAGGATATCTTGATAAATCAAACATTTCAGAACTTAAAACATTGCTGGTTCTTAAAAAGAGTGTGATGGGCATAGAAGCTATCATCGTTGTCATATACCAATCTATGATTAATGCAAAGAATCTTTTCATTCTTGTATTTGCTATTTTGTATTGCGGTTGATTTAATAATTGTTTTTTTAATTTTTGTTTTTCACTTTTTTTCACTTTCTATCACCATGTTTAGTATACCAATACTATTTTTACTATTCTATTCTTTTTCATAAAATAGAAAGGATTTCCATAATTCGGAAATCCTTTGTTTTTATAGACGTTTATAGTCTTCCATATTTAATAAAGACGCAGCATCTTTATCACAAATAACAGTGAAGTTTGGATGTAATTTCAATACTGTTGATGGTAATTCATCAGTAATTGGGGTGTCTAAGAATTTTTTGAATATTTCTGCCTTTTCTTTACCAGTGACAATCATAACTAAGTGTTTAACTCTCATTAAACTTTTTGGTCCCATTGTTAATGAATAAGGTTGTAATGGTCTTTCAGGATATGTTGGATTAACAGCATTTTTAATTTTTCTATCCATAGCATATGTGTAGCTGTCCATTGGTGTACATCTAGGACAATTACTACAAAAGTGTCCATCCCAACCTAAACCAATCAACATAACATCAATACCACCAGCTTCTCTGATTTCTTGATCGTAAGTTTCCCAATTTTCCATAACAGGGATATGAATATGATCATCAGGAATATGAGCTTCTTTAAAGAATAATTCTTGCATTTCTACCCAGTTAGGACCTGGTTCACCTTTCTTTTCTCCAAAATAAGGAGCTTCATCAAATAAATAGTATTGAATATCTTTGAATTTTTCTTGATCCTTTACATAAGGAATCATCATTTGATAAAGCATTTTAGGAGAATTTCCTGCTGTTAAAGAAATATTAACTCTTTTGTCTTGCATCATTGCTCCTAATAAGATTTGCATTGTACTTTCACTCATTTTTTGTTCATTTTCTTCAATAATTAATTTCATTTTCATTCCTCCTTTTTAAATTCGTTGTTCCTATTATAAAAATAGAAAGTATGTGATTTCAATTGATTTCCATATTGTGGAAAGACTTTCTTTCTTTTGGAAAATAATTGAAATAAATTTGTCAATAATTATATAATAGGTTTACAAATTTAGGAAAAAGGGAGGATTTGTTATGAAGTTTATGGAAAAGTTTAATGAAATTGCAGATCGTACATTGGTTCCTATTGCAAATAAACTAGGGAATCAAAGACATTTGGCAGCCATTCGTGATGGTATGGTTGTTGCAATTCCATTATCAATCTTAGGTGGTGTTTGTTTAATTATCTCAACACCTCCATTCAAGCCAGAAACATTACCAAACTGGGGATTTATTAGTGATTTATTAATGGGGTGGTATAATTGGGCACAAGTTAATAAAGTCGCTTTACAATTACCATATAATATGACTATGGCATTGATGGGGTTATTTGTTACTTTTGCGATTGCTTATCACTTAGCTAAGAAATATCAAATGGCAACATTAAATGCAGCAGTGGTTTCTACAGCAGTATTTTTAATGGTTTCTTCACCATTAGTAAACGCTGTACCTTCTACTCTTATTACAGAAGGAACAGCAGTTACTGATATGTTAGCTGGAAGTGCAAATTTTATTCCTATGACATATTTGGATGCTAAAGGAATATTTACTGGTATTATTTGTGCAATTGGGTGTGTGGAAATTATGCATTTTATGTTAGAAAAGAATATTCGTTTTAAAATGCCTGAAGGGGTACCACCTGCAATTGCTTCTTCATTTGATGCAATTATGCCATTATTTGTTTGTGTTATCATATTCTATGCTGTATCTTTATTTATTCAAAGTGCAAGTGGACAATTATTACCAAGTTTAATTATGACAATCTTAGCCCCTGCAGTTTCAGGATTAGATTCATTAGTAGGTATTTGTTTAATTACAATTATTGCACAAACATTTTGGTTCTTTGGATTACATGGTGCAAGTATTACTCAACCAATCCGTTTGCCATTCATGGAAATGTATTTAGCTACAAACTTAGCTGCATTTAGTGCTGGTACAGAAATAACACATTTCTTCACACAACCATTCTGGTCTTATGTAATCTGCCTTGGTGGTGGAGGTTCAACATTAGGTTTATGTATTCTATTAGTACGTTCTAAATCTAAAGAATTGAAAACTTTAGGAAGACTTGCTATTGGGCCTGCAATTTTCAATATTAATGAACCTATTATCTTTGGGTTACCAATGGTTTTAAATCCATTAGTTATGGTACCATTTATCTTTGTGCCAGTTGTCAATTCAATTATTGCTTACTCATGTATGTATTTCAATGTTATTGGTAAAGGGGTTATTGAAACACCATGGACGACACCGGCACCATTAGGAGCAGCACTTGGAAGTATGGATTTTAAAGCAGGATTACTTGTTATTGGATTAATTATCTTGGATATCATTTTATACTATCCATTCTTTAAATTAGTTGAAAAGGAAAAGCTTGAAGAAGAAAACGGACAAGCATTAGAAGCTTAATAAACAAAAAAGAACCTATGGACATTGCTTATTCAATGACATATGGTTCTTTTTTGCCATTAACAAAATATTTTATACCGTTCACGAAATAATCATTGACAAATAAAAAAGTGATAATCTTTTGACTATCACTATTAGATTAAATTCATTTCAATCATCTTAAGACCAATATCAACAGAATTATAAGCAGCACCTTTCATTAACTGATCTGCAACAATCCATAAGCTTAAACCATGATCGTTATCTAAGTCTTTTCTTACACGTCCTACATGAACCAATTCATCTCCAATGAATAATGTTGCCATAGGATAAACTTGATTTTCGATATCATCATATAATTCAACCCCATGAGAATTTGATAATAATTCAAAAACTTTATCCATATCAATTGGTTTTTTTGTTTCGATATAAACAGACTCACTATGTCCTCTCAAAACAGGAACACGAACACAAGTTGCATTGACTTTAATATCTTTATTAAAGATTTTTTTAGTTTCATTAACCATTTTCATTTCTTCTTTTGTAAAATGATTATCTAAATTAAATTTATCAACTTGAGGAATACAATTAAATGCAATTGGGAAGTGTTTTTTATCACTTGCACAAGGTAATGTTTTTGCAACAGGTTCTTTTCCATCTAACACTTCTTGAGATTGTCTATATAATTCTTCCATACCAGCAACTCCAGCACCTGAAACAGCTTGATATGTAGAAACAATAATTCTCTCAATATCAAAATATTCATTTAAACGATTTAATGCACTTACCATTTGAATAGTTGTACAGTTAGGATTTGCAATAATACCTTTGTGATCTCTCAATGCTTCTCCATTAACTTCTGGTACGACCAAAGGAACATCAGGATCCATTCTAAAATGAGAAGTATTATCAATATTAATACATCCAGCCTTCACTGCATAAGGCATATATTTTTCAGAGATACTTCCTCCAGCACTCCAAAAAGCAACATCAATTCCTTCAAAAGAATTTTCAGTTAATTCTTCAATAATGAATGTTTGTCCATCTTGTTCAATTTCTTTCCCAGCACTTCTTGCAGAAGCTAATAATTTTAGACTTTCAAAAGGAAAGTTAAACTGAAAGATACATCTTAACATTTCTCTACCTACTGCTCCAGTAGCACCAACGATTGCAACTTTATATTTTTTCATTTTATATTTCCCCCTTATCCTAAGAATGCTTCATGTAATAAAACTTGTGCTTTTTTGACATCATCTCTATCAATATAACATGATATATTAATTTCACTACAAGAAGTCATTTCTACATTAATATCATTACTCATTAAAGTGTTATAAACTTTTTGGAACATTCCTTTGTTGTTTTTTATACCAACACCAATAACTGCAACTTTACCAATATTTCCTCTTATAATTGTTTTTTGAGCTTTTAGAATTTCTCTTAATTCATTAATAACATCTACAACTGCTGGAACATCCTTATCACTAATAATTAAAGAAATATCCATTTTTCCTCCACCAACTAATGCTTGATTAAATACATTAACATTAACATTGGCTTCAGAAATTTTTTCAAACAATTGTCCAGCACCATTGACTTTTGCATCAACCCCTACAAGAGTAATACGTGCCTCATTTTGAGAACCAGTAATACCAGAAATAATGAGCTGATTTAAACCATCTTTCATAATTTTTTCATCTCCTAACACATATGTTCCTTTTTGGTTATCAAAAGAACTTTTAGCATGAATGATAATATTGTGTTTTGCTGCTAACTGAACACATCTATGATTTAAAACTTTAGCACCATTTTTAGATAATTCAAGCATTTCAGCATAACTAATATAATCAAGTTTGCGTGCATCTGGTACAATACGAGGATCTGCTGTATAAATACCATTCACATCACTATAAATTTCGACTTCTGTTGCATCAATAGCAACACCAATTGCAACTGCTGATAAATCACTACCACCACGTCCTAGTGTTGTAATTTTTCCATTTGTTGAATACCCTTGGAAACCAGGACATATGACAATATCAGCTGTTTTTAATTTCTCTAAAATATGATTTCCTTCAACACTGCGAATTGTTGCATTCAAATGATGAGAATTTGTTAAAATACCAAGTTCACCATTTGTAACAGTTTCTACATTATAACCCATTTGAGATAATTCACTTTTACATACAAGTGTAGAAATTGTTTCACCTATACTTGATAATCGATCAATTTCTTCATCTGTCAACATTTCTGTATTCACGATAGAAAGAAGTGTATCTGTTGCATAAGGATCATCAAAACGACCCATTGCGCTCACCACTGCAACAACTTTGTGGCCTTTTTCTAATTCACGAATAATATTTTTATACATATGTTCACGTGTTTGAATACTACGTGTTGAGGTTCCACCAAATTTTTGAACTATAATATTCATAATTAACCCCTCACTTTAAACAAGGTATAATCTTCACCTTGTAACTGTTTTTGTAAATCAACAAGTTCGATATGATTTGTAATATAGACATGATCTTTCTTTTGTGAAAAATACATTTCATAATCAAGATTGTCTAATTCGTGTTCACATCTTATATAATATTTAGAGTATGTGATTGGATAAATATCATCAGTATATTGATAATCATGATTCCACATATCTTCTTTGAGCGTTTTGATAATATCACTGACAACAGCACTTGCAGTAACATAACGACCTGCTCCTTTTCCATAAAAAATAACATTTTCTAAATAATTACATGTTATCTCTACTACATTATATGCCTGATTCACGTTAGCGACCATATCTTTTATACTAATTAAAGTAGGAGAAACATCTATCCCAATTCCTTGATCTAATTTCTTCGCTTGAGCAATTAATTTAATACGATAACCCAATTGTTTTGCATAGTCCATATCTTTCTTTGTTACATTTCTAATACCAGTAGCTTTGATTTTTTGATAATCAAAGAACTTTTCAAAAGCATTCATAGCTAAAATTTGTATTTTATGTGCAGCATCAATACCATCTAAATCTAAACTTGCATCAGCTTCTACATATCCTAATCCATCTGCAATCGTTAATGCTTCATCAAAATCAAGATTGTCAGTTTCCATTAAAGTGAGAATAAAGTTCGTTGTTCCATTCAAAATTCCTTCAATTTTCTCAATTTCATTTGCAATTAAATCTTCTTTGGCAGGAACAACGACAGGAATACCACCACCTACTGAAGCTTCATAATAAATTTTTGCATTATTTTTCTTAGCTGTTTCAAAAATTTCTTGTCCATCATGAGCAATCAATGCCTTATTTGCAGTGACAACATGCTTTCCTTTATTTAAAGCATCTAAAATAATTGTTTTAGCAATTGTTGTACCACCAATTAATTCCACAACAACATCAATTTCACTGTCATTAATAATATCATGATAATCTTGTGTATAGATTACTCCTTTAGGCAAAGTCACTTCTTCTAATGAGCAACCATACTTAATTGATATTTCAGTTTGAAATTGTTTTTCTAATCTTTCCTTTTGTTCTGTTAGGATTTCTACAACACCAAATCCTACAGTACCTAATCCTATAATACCTATTTTCATCAAATTCCCCCTTTTTTTAATGAAAAAAGCCCTTTTTTATAGGGCGAATATCTTTATTCAATCAAGACAGTCCCCACTTAACATTGACAAAGTTTTTTCGTTGAAATGTTAATGGTTTTAATCATGAAACTGTCCTCCTTTTGATTATTTCAAAAATAATATCATCTTTATAATTGTTTGTCAATTTTTTATTGCTATATTTTTGAATAAAGACAAAAAAATATGAAAACATTTGGAAATATAGAAAATTATCGTTTGTTTTTAATATGATTTGATATGTTTGTTACAATTGTTTTTGTAATTATCTTGTAATAATACATTTATTTAAAAAGTTGATTTTTATTATATAGACTATTTAAACGAATATGTGTTTTATTTTGATAAAATTAAATATAGATTTTTGATTATCTTTTCATATCTTCTTATATGTCCGCAAGTCCTTATTTTATCGGCTTTGCGGACGTTTTCATTATCGAAAGATACTTGCTTATCTTTGTATTTCTTCCCATATCTTCATGGTCAAACGTGGTAAATATCGTGGTACAACTTAGGCTATCATGCTTCTTAATTCTGCTTTGACGCTTTCTGCTGACGCATGAGCATACAGGTTCAGCGTGATACTGATATTAGAGTGTCCCATGATGTACTGTAAGCTCTTAGGGTTCATGTTCCTGTTTGCCAGTCTTGTGCAGAACGTATGACGCAAAATATGTGGCGTTATCTTTGGCAGGCTGTCCTCATGGTACTTGTTATACTTCTTCGTCAGATTGGAAAAGGTTGCTGTATAATAGGCGTTTATCATAGGATAGCCTTTCCCATTCAGAAAGAGGAAACCACCGTAACCGTCTATCGTTATCGGCTGAGATTTCTTCCTTTCTGCCATGACACGCTCAAATGCCTGTTCCACTTCCCCGCTCATGGGAACATCACGCACACCGCTCTTTGTCTTTGGCGTTTCTATGTAGTAGCCTGTTTCCTTGCTGTAAAGCAGTTGGTGGTTCACATGGATAACTCCGCTTTCCAAGTCGATGTCCTGTCTTGTCAGTCCGCACAGCTCCGAGATACGAAGTCCTGTTTTTAACAGTATCACGATTGTGTCATAATGCTTTTTATACACTCTGTCTTTACGGACAAAGGACAACAGCTTTTCTTCCTGTTCCTCTGTCAGTGCCTGTCGCTTTTTTCTGTCGTCCTCTATGACTTCGTTTAGCTTGAAGTCGAAAGGGTTCTTTCTCACAAGGTCGTCCGCTATGGCAATGCGGAATGACGCATTCAACGAGTGTTTATAATTGCTTATGGTCTGATAGCCATAGCCTTTTTCTTTCATGCGTAACGCCCATTCCTTAGCGTCTGAAAGACGTATGCTGTCAATGCTCCTTGCTCCCAGCATATCTCCCTCTAATATCCGCATGAGCTGTTTTCGTTGGCTCTGTGTGCTTTTCTTCACGTTTGCCCTCTGTGCGTTCTGTTTGGCGTAAAGCTGGCAAAGCGTCATTTTTCCGCCTGTGGTGTCGATACCGTCTTGCAAGTCCCTTTGTATTTCTGCTTCCAGTTCCTTTAGAGATTTCCCGTTCCTCTTTCCTTTGGGTACTGGGTCTGTGGGTACAAGTTTCCATGAATAGACATATCTTGTTTCTCCTTGTGCGTCCACATATTTATATAAGTATCTTCCGTCTGTTCGCTGGCTCTCTCCCGTCTTTAACAGGCGACCTTTATTGTCCCGTCTTTTTTCTGACATTGTTATCTGCTCCTTTCATAAGAAAGAGCCTCGATATGACTTATGAAAATAATATCACATACAAGGCTCTTTTTCATTAGATTGTGTCCAATTTATCCAGCATTTTTTCAAACTGCTTTTTCTTGATGAGCAGACGGTTTCCGTTCATCATATACCAGTTGCCGAACCTGTCCTGCTGGGCAAGCTGTCTTATCTTGTTTTGACCGACCGAAAAATACTGGGACGCTTCTTCTACCGTCATGGCGTATTTCTCCCATACGGGTACTTGAATATCGTTCATCAAATGCCCCCTTTTGCGTGTTTCGTATCGTACTGAATATAGGGGATAAGGTCGGTGTGGTCTATCCTTTGTAAATGGGCGGTCAGCTTGCTGGAAAGGGAAGTGCTGTATCTTGCCTTGTCCAGCATATCTCCCACACATTCCAGTCCACCCAGTGCGTTATGTTCTTCCAAGAAGTAAAAGCTCTTGACTGCCGAAATCACGCCACCCTCTGTGAGCCATTGCTGTGTTTCTTCAAGGGTGTTCTGCTGTTTTGGGGTATGGAGCTTCAAGACCTCCAC
>CAJUJC010000030.1 GCA_910586805.1 uncultured Erysipelotrichales bacterium
AAAACATATATACATTTAATACAATTGAAGAAATCAAAAAATTTATTGGGAACTTATAGTTCCCTTTTTATTGGCTTATCGAAAAAAAGAGCTTGTAAATCTTTGTATTAAAAAAGGAAGTTAATTTTTAACTTCCTAATATTGACTGGGCAATTGTTTCTAATCTTGATTTGGCTTCCTTAACCATTTGGTATTCACCTTCACTACAATGCTCGTAATCAAGTTTTTTCGTTAATTTTTTAAATGATGATAATTCATCTTTAATTTGTTTTCTTAAAGTTTTATCCATTTCTTTTTTATGAACAGCTAAACCATTTTCTACTTGAATCAATAATGTTTCTACTTCATTCTTAAACAATAATCGTTCTTTTGTCATGTTATCTTCTGTTTCAAATTGCTTAGCTTGACGAATTGCCTCTTCAATATCAGCATCACTCATATTTGAAGAACCTTCAATCGTAATACTTTGACTATTACCTGAAGCTAAATCTTTTGCCGAAACATTCACAATACCATTACTATCAATATCAAAAGTGACTTCAATTTGAGGTATTCCTCTCATGGCCCTTTTGATTTTCTTTAATTTAAACTTACCTAAAGATTGATTATCCTTTGCAAGTGGACGTTCACCTTGCAAAACATTGATTTCTACCTGTGTTTGAAAATTTGATGATGTTGTAAATACTTGACTATGACTTGTTGGAATTGTTGTATTTCTTTCAATTAATGGCGTTGCAACTCCACCAACAGTTTCAATAGATAATGTTAATGGTGTAACATCTAATAACAAAATATCATTATTATCATATAAAACCATTTCACCACTTAATTTACCACCTTGAATAGCAGCACCTAAAGCAACACATTCATCAGGATTTAAAGACTTATTTGGTTCAATACCTGTAATATCTTTAATCTTGGATTGAACAGATGGCATCCTAGATGATCCCCCAACTAGAATAATTTTATTCAAATCGCTAGGGGTTAGCCTTGCATCATTCATTGCAGTTTGCATTGGACCTACAATTCTATCAACCAAGTGTTTTGTTAATTCATCATACTTTTGTTTTGTTAAGGTCATTTCTAAATTTTTAGGTGTTCCATTCACTGTTGTAATAAAAGGAAGTAAAACTTTCGTGCTTTGCATTGTTGATAACTCAATCTTAGCTTTTTCACTGGCTTCTTCTATACGGCTATATGCAACCAAATCTCTACTTAGATCAATACCCTCTTGTTGTTTAAAAGTTTGTATAATATAATCACATACAGCTTTATTAAAATCATCACCACCTAAGTGGTTATCCCCTGAAGTAGATAAAACTTCAATCACACCATTACCAATTTCAATAATAGAAACATCAAAGGTTCCTCCACCTAAATCAAAAACCATTACTTTTTGACCATAGTCATTTTCTAATCCATAGGCTAAAGCTGCAGCAGTAGGTTCATTAATAATTCTCAAAATTTCAAGTCCTGCAATTCTACCTGCATCTTTTGTTGCTTGTCTTTGTGCATCACTAAAATAAGCAGGAACTGTAATAACAGCTTTTGTCACATCTTCTTTCAAATATTCTTGAGCATCTAATTTTAATTTTTGTAAAATCATAGAAGAAAGAATTTGTGGAGTTAAATCCTTACCATCAATTTTTTTATGATAAGCATTTCCCATTTCTCTTTTAATAGATTTAATTGTTCTTTCAGGATTCATTGCAAATTGTCTTTTTGCAACCTCCCCAACTAATCTTTTTCCATTTTTATCAAATGCAACAATACTTGGAGTTGTCTTTTGTCCTTCTTTGTTTTCAATAATTTTTGCTTTACCATTCTCATAAAAAGCCACGCAACTATTTGTCGTACCTAAATCAATCCCAATAACTTTACCCATCTTGCTTCTCCTTCACTAACAACAACACATATTCAACATACAATTACACATTAATATACTATAACAATAACTCAACATATTCATATTATTACCATATGTTTGACTTGTTGTACGATACTGTTGTTGCGCACCTGATAATTGATTATATAATAAAATATATTGCATATTCATTGGTTCCATATCAACAGCTGTTTTTGCATATTCTTGAGCACGAATATTATTACCCAAACCATGTTCAGCAATCGCTGCATAATAAAACCACATACTATTCTTCATTCTAATCATATTTAAAATATTCATAGCCTCATTATACCTTTGTGCCTGTATATAGGCTGCTGCTTCCTGATATGCCTGTTGATCATTAATATATTGATATCCACCTGCACTAGAAGTTGATTGTTGACTTCCATAAGTTTGATTTGTAAAACCACGCTTACGATCATCCATAATTGTCTTATATGCAGTTTGCACTTCTTTAAATTTCTTTGTATATTCTGCCTGATGAGGACTTCCTATATTACTATCAGGATGATACTTTTTAGAAAGATTTCGATATGCCTTCTTCACTTCATCATCACTAGCACTAGGACTAAGTCCTAAAACTTGATAAGGATTCATGATTTCCCCTCCATCCTTTTCTTCTTTACAACTTTAAATTTATACCATATACCACTATACAAAATATTTTTTAAAATTTCATAATTTTCAATAATAGGTAACTTTTCAAAATAACCACTACATTGTGCCATCATCATCTCTAATATATGAAAACAATATTCTTGAAAATTATCTTGTTTAAACTTCTCCTTCAAAGGATTATAATGATTTTTTTCAATATCTTCTTCAATATCTTCATATGCATCAATCAAATAAATAAACTTACCTAAATAAAAGCCTAACTGATACAAATCATCTTTGAAAATATCATCTTGATAAACCATGATTTCACCCATTATTCTACCAAAACAACTAGAGATCAAATCCAAATCATCAGTATTCTTCTTTTCTAACTCATGAATCAAATTTAACTCCTTCTCCATAACTTCTATCTTATAAGGGTATTTTTCTTTAATTTTCAAAAATTCTTTTTTTAATACTTTTTGAAATATTTTCTTTGATACAGATGAATCATCAATCACATCATCATCACATTTATAATAAGTTAATGCAATTGTCATATCACTTGCATATTTTGAGTATTGATTATAACGCATTGTACGTTTATGTATAGGATGCATAACACATCTTTTTTGCACAACGATTTCATCAGGTTCATATACCCCTGATAATAATATACTCACAAAATTCAAATCATTATTCAAAGTCAATTGACTTTTTATTCCATGTTCTTCTTTCAAAGACTGACACAAACCACAATAATAAGATTGAAATTTATCAAAGTTTTCAAATGTTATCTTTGGTTTATTTATATTCACATATCCAAACATAATTAAGTTCTCTTATCAAAACGAGTACGACACTTTGGACAAGTAATTTCAACTTTTCCTTTTCCCTTTGGTACTCTTACCATTTGTTTACAAGAAGGACAACGAAAATATTTATTGTCTTTATCTTGTGCATTTTTCTTTATTAAATTCATTTTTCTATTTATTGGTTTAAACAAATTCAAATAAGCTTCATTTTCAGCATTTCTTTTATAAACCTGTCTTGATAACATACGAAAAATAACATATCCCCATAACATAATTTCAAAAACTTGTATAAAAGGATTCTGTAAAAATATATTACTAACTATTAAAATAATCACTAAAATCAATAAATGATTATTCAATGTATCATTTCCATATCTTCCCATCATAAATCTTGCAATTTTATCCATCATACGAAACAATCTCCTTTATATTCAAAGATTATATATAACTTCTATTAACAAAACATGAACATTATAACACAATGACTATAAAAAGAAAAAAAATATCCATTATCAACACATAATTTCAATCCTTATCCATAATTTGTTGTCATACTTCTACCAATCATTTTTCATTTATAATTTCTAAAATCTACCAATTCAATATAATTATCCTTAATCCATTGTTTTATCCAATCACTACACAAAAATTCACATTCCATAGGTCTTATAAATGTAAATGAAGAATGTTCTAATATATATTGATCTAAATATCCAGGATGGAACACTGCAACTGCACAAGGATTATGTTCTAAAATCTTTAAATAGTTTTGCATATGAGCTTTAGGATTATATAACCCATCTTCATTTAATGAGGCAAACTCTCCTGAAATACCGTACTCTTTTTCCCATTCCTTATCTATAATAGGATTTTCAAAAAACAAATGATGCCTTTTTGCTACATTTTTTAATGCTATAAAGAAATTATCAGCAAATACAGCATGACATTCAAAATAATCTGGTTTTCTTCCAGCAATCTCAATAAATCTTTGTAACTGAGCTTCAATTTCTATTTCACATTCATCCACGTTAATTGTATCTACATTTCTAACTCTTATATCTTTACTTGCACAAAATTCTCCACTTTTTTGTACTAAAGAAGGAATGAAAGAAACATCACTAATAGGATATCCTACACAAATATTGATATGGATTCCTAATGCGATATCAAAATCTTTAACCAATTCATATCCATGTTTTGCTGCTTCCATATTTGTCATTAAAGCTACACTTGTAATCACACCATCTTGAATAGACTTATGAATACCATAATTAACCCCTTCACTAAAACCTAAATCATCAGCCCTCATTATTAACTTCATTAATTATTTCTCCTAACTGCACTCTTATTTTTAAAATCTCTTTTTTTATTTCATCAGGATAAAGCATTTGTATATCCTTATCCATATCATAAACGATTTTACCTAACTTTTCCATTAATTGTTTTTTATCTACATATTCATTTATATTATAAAATTCTTTCACTTTAGAATCACATATTAAATATTCTTGTGTCATTCTTTGAAGCAAACATAAACCTTGTATAGATTTAACACGACTTAATGCAACATATAATTGTCCACAACTAAATGAATAAGGAATTAAATTGACCTTATCATAAGTTTGACCTTGACTTTTATGTATTGTAATAGCATAAGCTAATTTTAATGGTATTTGTTTAAAAGAGCCTACCTTTTGTTTTTTAACATTTTTATAAGTTTCACCATGTTCGCTTTGTTCCTCGACTGTATAATTTTCTATCTCCCATTCATGTTTATTAAACATAATCTCTTCTTGTGTCTTATCAATTTTAACATGAACACATTCTTTTTCTAAAGCTACAACCTCCCCAAGTGAACCATTTTGAAATCTGTTGCTTTCACTATCATTAATTAAAACAATAACTCTTGCTCCAACTTTTAATCTTAATGCATCCTCAGTAGGTTTATCTGATGCCTTCACATCTCCATTGACTTGTGATTTATATATTGTTGCTCTTGAAGATATTTTATCTAACTCCTCTTCATTGATTTTTTTAGCAACCGCATTTCTTGCACAAAGTATAATACCATTATTTATTTTCTCTTTAGATGCATTTTTGTTAAAATAATCAATACTACTTGGATTACCAATTCTTACTTTATTTAACTCTTGGATAAATACAGAATCATTTTGTCTTTTGACATTCTTTAAAACAACAACTTTAAAATGAAAATCCTCCCAGTTCTTTGATTCAAATGCAAAACCTTTTTTATAATCAGGATAGACCTTTTCAAGCACTTGTCTATCTTCTTTTGTTGTTACAGGAGGAAGTTGAAAGAAATCACCAATTACAATGAGCTGTTTACGTTTTAAAGAAAGTTCTTCTGCCTTCGCTATAACTCTTACAACATAATCAAATAAATCTACACGACACATACTAATTTCATCAATGATGATAATATCTGCATCTTGAACACATTTAGGTGCTGTTTTAATTCTTATATTAATTTGTGGTTCTAGTGAGGCTTGAAAACAGCGGTGAATAGTTGCTCCTCCAACATTTATAGCAGCAATTCCTGTTGGTGCACATACTAATATATTTTTATGCTGTTTTTCCATTTCAGCTATAAACCTATTCACAACAAATGATTTACCAGTTCCTGCTTCTCCTGTCACAAAAACATTTTCACCAGATTTCATATATTCATAAGCTATCTTTTGATCTGATGTCAATTCATTTTTTAATAAAGATACTTTTGTTTCTATTTTTTCTTGTTGTAAAGGATGCACTTTTTCTTTTCCTTTTTGTAAGTGTATATTATTTAGATAAGTTTGTGCTTCTTCTAAAGTTTCAAAGCATTTAAATTGAGCATTTGGATATCCAACGACTTGATTTTGACATTCTTCCCAAGTTTCATATATTCCAGGTTTTTTACCTGTTTTTACTGTATAATATTTTTTCATAATGATGTCTCTCTTTCATTTTCAACACTTATTATAAAGGATTATGAATGTAAATACAGTCTTATATATGCTTGTATTATAACTTAATATTTTATTATTGAATACTTTTAATCATTGATTACAAAATCTAGCTAAAAGTATAAAAAAGAAATACAACTTTAATTGTATCTCTCATAAAATTAATCTACATACATTTTGTACTGTTATTTCTAATGTCTCCTTACCATCTTCTAAGGCTTGTGATAATGATTTTGCTTCATTTGTGATAGAAAACATAGCAGTTACACCAATATCATACAAATTTTGTGCATCCTTTGTTACTCTTCCTCCAAACGCAATAACTGGTTTTTGATACTTTGATGAAAGTTTTGCTATACCTGAAATTGTTTTTCCATGAATTGTCTGACTATCAATGCTTCCTTCACCAGTTATAACATAATTAGCATCTTGAACATGTTTTTCAAATTCAGTCACTTTTAAAACTAAATCTATACCACTTATCATATCAGCACCTAATAAATATAATGCTCCACCAATACCTCCAGCACTGCCTGTTTTAGATACTAAAGATAAATCAATACCGTATTGTTTAAAAACAACACTTTGCATATGTAATAAACATTTTTCTAAATAATTGAGTTGCTCATCAGTTGCTCCTTTTTGCTTACCAAATGTATATGTTGCCCCATTAGGTCCAGTAAAAACATTATCAACATCACTTGCAATAGATAAAGTACAATTTTTAAGTAAATCCTTTGCTTGATTTAAATCAAGAGATGCCATTTTAAGGATTGAAGCATATTCTAATGGAAGTTCTTTACCATCTTTATCATAGAATTGAACCCCTAAAGCATATAACATACCAAATCCACCATCATTTATTCCACTTCCACCTACACCAATAATGATTTCCTTTGCACCATTATTCACAGCATCTTTTATCATTTCTCCCAATCCATAGCTTAAAAACTTTGTAGGATTTCTTTTTTCGCTAGGCACTAATCTAATCCCACAACAAGAAGCTGTTTCCATAATTGCAACACCATCTTTATTTATTCCATAACTCACATTTATGACTTCTCCATTATGATTATGTACTTTCATAAAATGTGGTATTGAATTTGTTGTAGACATTAAAACTTCAGTCGTTCCTTCTCCTCCATCAGCCATAGGAATACACTGACAATGAATATGAGGACAAACAGATTTTATTCCTTTTTCAACAGCTTGACACGCTTCGACAGCACTCATACTTTCTTTAAATGAATCACATGCTATAATGACTTTCATTATTTCATCCCCATATATCCTTATGACACTTTTCTCAGTTTCACTTTTTTATGTAATGTCAAATACATAACAACAAATCCTATTATTGTCATAATACACACAAAAGTAAACATACTATTAATTCCAAATGTATCTTGTAAATATCCACCAACAACATTTCCTATTGTTGCTCCTAATCCTGTTGACATCATACCTATCATTGTTTGTCCCATCATTTGATCTTCTACTTTTAAATGATCATTCACATAGTAAGCAATTGTTGCAGTAAACAAACCATAAGATATTCCTTGAAACATCATTCCTATTAATAAAACAATTAAATTTGGTGCAAAACATATTGTAAAGTTTCTTACAACATAAAATAAAGTTGATGCTAAAATTAATGTTTCACCATTAAATTTTTTCATCAATTGATATGTCTTTGCCATAACTGGCATTTCACTAGCTGCCATACAAAAAATAGCTATTCCATACAAAGATGTATTTCCTCCTAAACGAGTAACAATATTAATTAAATATGTTGATATAGTTTGTGAAGCTCCCAACATAAAAGCAAAACCCAACAAGATAAAAAAGAATGTTCTATATTTTTGAATAATACCAAAAGCTGATGATCCTTTTTCTTGTTTTTCACTTGTTGCTATTTCACTATTTGGCATAGAAAATAATATCCATAACATAAGTGAACTTGAAATCAAATGCACATAAGAAAGAATTGAAGGATTAATCATAGAAATGAGCTGACTCACAACAACTGCTCCTATTGCATAAGCAACCGATCCCATACCTCTTGCTAAACCAAAGTCAATATATTCTCCACTTTTTAAATAGTTCATACAAATCATTGATAAAAATGGTACAACTGAAACAATCAAACATAACAATGAAATATAAAGAATCATAATAAAAATTAATGGTAAATCTATAAATGTTAAAATTGCAAAAACAATGAACATCAATATGTATAATTGGAAAGTTAACTTCTTAATTGTTAATCCCTTGACTTTTTCTAATAATGAAGAAATAAAAGGAGATACAAATATAGAAAGGAAAGCTCCTAATCCAGAAACAATACCTATTTGTGTATTTGTCAGTCCTTTATATTGCAAAAATATTGCAATGTAACCATATATTGTTAATGAAGTTATCCAATATAAAATATGAAGTAGAGTATATTTCATTTGTAAGTTTTTCATAAGTATCTCCTTTTAAAATTAAAAATAAATATCATAATTTCCATGCATTATTATACTTTCTACTGACAAATAATCAATATATTTTATTATATATTTTCTCTAATCTTTAGATAAACATAACGAAACCACAAACTTCCAAAATAATCCTTTAATAATGATAAATATTCTTCCTCACTTACTTCTCTATGCTGCTTATCATAACATAACATTTGATAAATAACTCCACCCTCTTTGACTTTATAATCCAAAAGAGAAAATCCATTTTTAATATAAAATGCTTGTCTTTGTTTTCTTTCTAAGTAATTAGAGCTGTGTTCCTCAATATCTTCAATATTTAAAAGAATTCTATATCCTTGATATTTCTCTTTCATCATATTTAAAATTTGACTACCATAACCTTGATGTCTTACATCCTTTTTTATTGCAAAATAAAATAGAAAAACAATATCTTTATATAAAACATTATAAACAAAACCTATAAATTGAGCCCCATGATAAACTGCATTAAAATCTACATGTCCCCTTGCAAAGTGTTTTAAAGCGAAGTAAGGAACTTGTTCATCTTTAGGAAATGCTTCATGATATAATTCTTTAACTCTTTTTTTATCATAACGAAAATCTTTAAATTCTAACATTATAAACCTCTTAAAATCTTATCCATGGCTTTTCCTTTAGCCAATTCATCTATTAACTTATCTAAACAACGAATATATCTCATAGTATCTTCTTTAATATCTTCCACTCTTACACCACAAACAACTCCCTTAATGAGATTTGCATTTTTATTTATTGTTGCTTTGGTAAAGAATGTTTCTAAATCAATTTGATCATCTATACATTGTTGTAATTGTTGTACTGTATAATTTGTTAACCAACAAATAATTTGATCAACTTCTTGTTGTGTTCTCTTTTTCTTTTGGGCTTTTTGTACATATAAAGGATAAACTTTAGAAAAACTCATTGTATATATTTTAGGTTTACTCATATTCTTCCTCCTTAAAAAAGATATACTTTTTTAACATAAATATTTTTATTCTTCTTTTTTATGTTTAGCTGTAATTTCAACAATAATCTGTTCTATTGTTTTTTTACCAATTGCAATTGCATATAAATTCTGATAATCCCCTTTTGTTAAGGGCATATTTGAAAGAGACATAGTTGCAGCCACTTGTTTGATTTGTTCTTTTTGTTCTTCATTTAATTCCTTTGCTTGTTCCTTCAAATATTCTTCCATATTTTTTTCCATTCTATTGACTCCCCCTCTTATATATTTGATTTCTTTTATAAATATTAATCACGATTCAATAACCAAGGTGTTAACTCAACAATATCATAATATAACAAATGATGTTTATGATAATCTCTATCCATATGATAATGTCCCATAAACCATGCTTTGTATTGAACTGTATTTTTTATATGTTGTAAAAATGAACATATATTTTCATACTGACAATCATAAGGTGTCATATCAACATGATTCATACCTAATACATCTTGAATATCTTTTGGAGCATCATGTGTTAAAATCACATCAACTGAGCAATTATATTTTTCTAAATTATCAAGAGCATGATTGACTTCATCATGTGTTGGAAGTTCATCTTGCCACCAAGAAACACCTTCTTCTCTATATTCTCTATCATGAGAAAACGCACCACCAAAAGAAAAGAAAGTTAAACCATTTAATTCAAAAACTTCTCCTCTCATTAAGTGATAAATGCTTTCTGTGATTTTATGAACTTTTCCACCATGCCATTCTTCTGTAGGATATGTCTTTAATAAATCAAAATCTTCATGATTTCCATCTACAAATAAAGTTGTCCATGGCTGTTCACTTAACCATTTTAACCAAAAACTTTCATTTGTTTCGCTATGCCATACCAAACCAAAGTCACCACAAATAATAACATAATCATCTTTCGTTAATTCTCTTCCTTCTGGAAATTCGCAAATTGTCAACTTACTAATATCAATATCTCCATGAATATCTCCTGTTATAAATATTTTAGCCATTGTATTGCCCTCCTACATAGTCATCAATAAAGTTCCTATACAAATGAAAACACAACCAATAATTGAATTCATTGTCAATTCTTCATGTAAAAATATAACTGCCAAAACAATTGTAAAAATAAGACTTAACTTATCAATAGGAACAACATCTGAAACTTTTCCTATTTGAATAGCTCTATAATAACACAACCAAGAAGCGCCTGTTGCTAATCCTGATAGAATAAGAAAAATCCAACTTTTCTTACTTATATCTATCATTTCACCTTGAACATTTGTTATGAAAACCATTCCCCATGACATCATTAAAACAATGCAAGTTCTAATTGCAGTCGCTAAATGAGAATTTACATTTTCAATACCTATCTTAGCAAGAATAGAAGTCAATGCAGCAAAAATTGATGATGCTAAAGCATAAACAAACCACATAGAGAAGCCTCCTTTAACATATTTACATTATACTTCTTTTCAATACAAAAAACATCTTTTCTAAATAAAAACTTTTCTTTACTATATGAACTATATATCAATAACTATCAAAAATATATTTTAGCCTTAATTATAATCAAACAAATTTCCTTTCAACTATATTAGCAACTCCTCTGTTTATTTTATCATATTGAAATTTATAAAACATTTTCATATATTCCTAATTCTCAAATCACATCTAAATAAACTTCTACATAAAAATTTTAGTTCTTGATTCAATAATTATAATAATTTACTATTTTCTATACCATTAAATGATTTGACCTAAAGTAAATATTAAAAAATGATCCCTCTGTTAATTTAAAGCTTTTTAGATTAACCTCGTACTTATTTAAAGCACTAATTAAAATAATAAAGTATCAATTCATGAAAAAGGAACAGTCCAAATGAACTGTTCCCCATCAAAAATTATTTCACAATTTCAAAATGATTCCTTAACTTTAAGTTGCTTTTACTCTTTCTTTCATTTTTACTCAAAAAAGTTCAATGTATCTTTTGTAGTTAAACTTGCTATCCATTTTGTTTCTTTACTTAATGGTGACATAAGATTCTTGTTTGAAAGATATTGTTCTAACTCATTATAAAATTCTTCTACTGAGATTTCGGAATAACTTTTATAAAACTCTTTGACAATTTCCTCTGTTAGAATTTTATTGTAATTTCCCTTATATATGAGAATATCTTCTTTAAATGGACCATATCCATTTACAGCAACTCCTACATCTTGACACTCTATCCCTACTTCTTTTAATTTTTTGGAAAGATTTTGATAAATTCCTAAAGATACACCATTTACATCATGACAAATCTTTAATGATTCTATATTTTGAAAATTTCCAGATTTAATAAGTGAATAATAGGAAGAACCTGCTTTATGTGCAGATACTATACCAGAAGAATAAATTCCATAATCTTGTGTTTTTTCAAAAAATGTTTTTCCTTCTACCGTTTTTGCAATTGCATTTTTTATACTATCTTCTTTTATGTTATAGACAAGGTAGTATCCCATTTGTTTATTTTCTAATTCATAAACATCATAGGCTCCACTATCCTTTATTTTATCAAAATGATTTTCTTGATTTATCATAAATATATCAATATCTTGATTTTTTATCACTGAATCTATATTTGTATAATCAATTAATTTTAAAACAATTGTTTCATATTTTTCTCTTCTTTTTGATTCATTGTTTTTTTCCAACATAATTTCTTGTTGGCTTTTAAGTTGAGTGATTTTATAAGCTCCAGTGCCTAGACATGTTGTTCCATAATAACTTTCCTTATCATTTTGATATATTAATGGCATCATAAAAACTTTAATATTTTCAAGATTTGGTTCTTTAAATGTAAATAAAATATTTTGATCATCTATTTTCTTTATTTCTTCTACATTTCTTAATATTTCACTATAAGCAGTTTCCTGTTTCATAAACCAACGATAAGATTCTATAATTAAATCTACTGTCATTGTTGTCTTATCACTAAATACTTTATTTGTATTTATTTTTATATAAGCTTCTTTACCTTCATTTTTAAAGACTATATCTTTTGCATTAATAAACTCAATACTTGTATCTTCTTTCATATTTATGAGTGGTTCATATACAAGATTACGCAATATATCCATAGTTTCATTGTCATATTTATATGGATGTATGCTATCTGATATTTGAGATATACCTATATACAAAGTATCATTTTCATTTCTTTTCTTCTCATTAACTTTTTGAGAGCTACCTTCATAAATCAAATATTTATTTTTTTGTGAAAGTGAAAAATGGATAATTAAACTTAAAACACATACAACTACAATAATTAATCCTGCTTTTCTTTTTTTATCCATAATGCTATATAAGAGAAAAGGGGAATGGAAACTTCCCCTTTTTTACTCAGCTTCCTTTCTTCTACGCTTATATGCAAACATTTGATATGTGATATATATTCCTGAAATAATCATCATTGTGCTGAATATTTCTGGTTGTGATGAGTCACTTGTTTTTGGACGTGTATTTTTAATACTAATATCTACTTCATCTTCTCTGCAATATCCTAAATAAAGTTGTTTATACTCTTTTCCTTCTACTTCCCATTCAAGGTTATAATAATTATCTTTACCTTTCTTTTGAGCTAGTAAAATATCTTTTGTAATTCCTTCATTTGTTGGAGAATCCATTTCTTTTGTAACTCTTCCACCATAAATATTCTTCTTATCTAAGGATTCACCATTAAATGGATATACTCCTGTAAATTCAGTTCCATCTGGTTTATACATACGTAAACGATATTGATATGCATTGTTGTTTTCATCTACAATTGGTAAGTTATTGAATGTAAATGTTCCTTCGGCATCTGTAATCACTTTCATACCTTTAAAGTTTTCATATGTTCCAGATTCATAAACCATATTCTTATCTACTTGCTTAGCAAAAGTTATAGTTACACTTCTACCCACATCTAATGGATGGCGATCTTCTGGTTCTACTAAATAATCTAGATAAACAACTGCACCTTCTACAATTTCTTCATCTTCATCAAAGACTCCATTTTTATTAAGATCTTCAAATACAATCCCTTGTAACATTCCACTTCCATATGGTACCAAGCCACCATCTAAATCTTCTTGAGAATGTCCATGAGATATGTTATATCCATCCTTATCATAAATTGCACTTGTTGTTTCATCAGTCTTATCAGCCAATACAATAAGTGATCCATTATCTTCAAGATATCCTGTTTCAACATTCATATCACTATCATTTTCATGATCATTAACTTGATATTTTGCTACATCATATCCTTCAGGTATTTTTTCAATCTTGACTTTATAACCATAGACAACATCTTGTTCATCTATTGTTCCATAAATTTCTAGATTATCAAAAATATAATTTCCATTATCATCAGTTTTCATTGTTATCTTATCATCCATCATATGCCATTTCCCATTTAATAGATAATATCTTTCCAATGTGACTTCAATATCTTTCATATTTTGATTATCATTGTTTATTCCATCATCATTTAGATCTTCCCAAATATTTCCTTGAATATGATATGTTTCTTTAGGTACAAATCCCATATTATATTCTATATGATGTTTTCCTTTTACTGTATCATATCCTTCAAGAACATATTGTTTATTAATATCTGTTTGTCCTTGGATATTATCACCAATAATAATATATCCATCTTTAACTTCAGGTAATAATTTATCTTTCTTAAGAACTTGGTGATTTGCTGCTATAAGTGCACTATCTTTTTCACCATTATTCATTTGATATTTTGTAATCATACGATCACCATCTTCACTTAACATCCACAATTCATATCCATATAGACATTTCTTTGTTTCACTTAATTGTATAAAGCTTGGCAACTCATCAAAGATATAATAACCATTTTCATTTGTGTTTGTGATAGCCATATACTGTTCTTGATTACTTTCATCATCTATTGGCATAGCACCTATTTCATGCCATTTTTTATCATCTGTATCATAATAATAACACTTCAATCCAATTTGTACATCTTTTAATGCTTTGTCGGCTTCTGTAAAGATTCCATCATAATCTAAATCATCAAATGCTATACCTTCAATACTTCCTGTTTGATATGGGACATATCCGATATTATAATTATCTCTTCGTTTTGTAGAAATAATATCATATCCATCAATAATATAGAATGGATCAATATTTGTTAAATCTTCTGGTTTATCAGCAACAACAATATAACCATCTTTCATTTCTGGTATTGTTTCATCTTTTTTAACAACTTGATTTGTTTCTACCAATAACGCATTATCATTAACACCTTTATTTGTTTGATATTTCGTTACAGGAATTTCTTCAAGTCCTTTGATTAACCATACTTTATAACCATAAAGATACTTAACACCATCTATATTTGTGTATGTTCCCAAATCATTAAAACTATAATGTCCTTTGTCATCTGTTTTTGTAGTTGCAAAATATTCCTGATCTTCATCTTGAGCTAATGACCATTCTTTTGTATTAGAATTATAGATATAACGTTTAATTCCAACTTCAATATCTTCTAATCCTTTATCATGATCATCAAATATACCATTGTAATCTTCTTCAATAAATGCATTACCTTCGATGACACCTTCTTGATAATTTGTAAATCCTAAATTATAGTTTTCTCTCGTACGTCCATCAGCAATATCGTAACCTTCTACAACATATGATAATGATTCATCATTAATATCATCTACTTTTTCAGCTACAATTGTATATCCATTTTTCATTTCTGGAATTTTATCATCTTGCTTAATAACTTGATCAATTTCTACTTTTAAAGCACTATCATTGATACCCTTATTAACTTGATATTTTGTAACTGCTAAATTATCAACTCCACCTAAATACCATACTGTATATCCATATAAACGAATATCCTTATCGTCTTCACTCATTTGTTTATATGTAGGAAGATTATCAAATTTATAATATCCTTTTCCATCAGTAGTTAAAGTTCGATAATATTCAGATTCTTCTCCAGTTATTGGATCAATTTGAGGTTCATTATCCAATATCCACTTTCCATTATCATAATAATAACGTTTAATTCCAATCTTTGCATTAGGAATAAGTTCATCTGTTTTTTGTTCGTAAATTCCATTATAATTAATATCTTTGAATGAAATTCCTTCAATAGCAGAAGTTTGTATTTCTGTATAACCCACATTGTAATCTTTAAGAGTTCGTCCTCTTGCAATATCATATCCTTCTTGCACATTAACATTGTCTTTCAATGTCTCTTTATTTGCTGGATTAGCTGCGACTATAATACCTTTATACTCTTCTTGAAGTTTTCCTAGATATCCAGCTTTACTTGCTGTCTTTGTTAAGATATATTTTCCATCTGTTTTAACAAGACTACTATCTTCTATACCTTTATTTTTAAGATACTTTGTCATACGATATCCTTCAGGTACTATATTCACTTCTAATTTATATCCTGCAAGTTTACTAACTCCATCAATATGAATTTGTGTTGGTACTTCAATTTCATAATGTCCATCATTATCAACAGATGTCACTTCTGTACTATATGTTTGATTTGTATTCTCAGTTGGATGATATAATTTCCATCCTTCATCATAGTAATATGCAGTTGCAGTTATACTAATGTTATTGTCCTTAATAGCTTCTTTTAAGCCTTCTAAGAATCCATCTTCATTATTTAATAATCCATCATAATCTAAATCTTCAAAAACATTTCCAGTTATTTTTGACATTGGATATTTAATATATCCTGCATCATAATCTTTCATTTCTTTTGATTCTATAAGATCATATTCTTTATCTTGATAACGAACTATATATGGATTATTCTTAAGTAATTTCGTTTCATCAGCAATAATAATGTATTCATTACTTTCATTTAAGAATAAATCTTTTCTTAAATCACTATTACGACCTTCTGTATCTTGTCGATAAAGTGTTATTGCATATACACTTCTATCTGGTTCTGATACAATAGATACTTTATATCCTGCCAAATAATATTGACCATCAATATATACATATGTGTCTAAGTTTTCAAATTTATAATCACCTTGGTCATTTGTTTGAACATTTTGATTATTAAATCCTGTATCTTTCACCCATGTATTTGTTTTTACATCTAGATAATATCTATCTAGTTTTAATTCTACTTGTGGGATTCCAACTTCTGATTCATCTAAGATTCCATCATAGTCTTTATCATCCCAAACATTTCCTAATATGTTATTCTTATCAAACAATTTCAATCCTGCATCATAATTAGAGAAATTGATAACTCTATTTTTATCAAAATATCCTAATTGATTATGGATAAGCATTGTATGATTTCCTAACTTCTCATTTCCATATTCTTTATTTATTGTTGCTATATCATTTGTTTCTGCAATCTTTTTAGCAACAATAATATAATCGTTACTTTCATTTAATAACATTGTTTCTTTAATAAGATCACTATCAGTTGCTTGATTTCCTATATGATATCTTGAAACTGCATAATCTTTTTCAGCTATGTCACTAATGACTTTAATCTTATATGATACAATATAATCTTTATTGTCTATTGTAATATATGATGGTACGCTATCAAATTTATAAACTCCATCAGCATCTGTTGTAACTGTAGGTTTATACTCATCACTTACATCTTTTAATGCTACCCAAGTCTTATCGTTATAGTAGTAAGGAACTAATTGCAATTCTATTCCTTCAATACCTTCTTCATCAACAAGATCTCCATCAGCATTTTGATATTTATCTTGTTGTCCATCATAGTTCTTATCATCCCAGACTTTACCACTTATCACTGCTTTATCCATTGTTGTGAATCCAGCACCATTATCCAAAATCATAAGTCCATCTGATGTATCATACTTTTTACCATTGACTTCTAATATATTGTCTCCTATTGGATTATCTGTAACATCATTTGCAATAACAAGTATCTCACTTAAATACCTATATTGTTCATTACTGTTAACTGGCAAGTCACTATCCATAACTCCATTACCCATGTAATACTTTGTAGGTGTATATCCTTCAGGAACTGTTGACATATCTAACTTCACTCTATATCCAGCTAAATATTTTTGATCATCGTCACTTGTATATGTTGTTCTAACATTTTGGAAAATATATGATCCTCCTGCACTTTGGAGTACTCTATCTTGACCTTCTAGATATTTCCATGTGTTATCCGCTGTATCAAAATAATATTCTTCAAGTATGAGGTGAACACCATCAACTCCTGGCTCACTAGCTATATTACCATCAGCATTTGTATACTGATTTCTAATTCCATCATAGTTTTGATCATAGTAAACATTCTTTCCTATAAATCCTTTTCCAGCTTCAACAAAACCAAATCCTAATTTAACGAATTTTCCATGACTTCCTTTATCTGTCATTATTGGTTTCCCTGTTGCATTGTCAATGACTGGTCCTGATGTAAAGATAAATGATACATTCTTCTTATCATTATCCAATTCTAGGTCATTGTCATCGTCTCTTTCTAATGGATTTCTTGTAAGCGTGAATGGTGTTGGTCTATATACTCTATCATGTAATTGACTTGTATCTGCAATTGCAACATAGTTCTTATATGGATACAATGAAATTTCAAAATATCCATCTTTATCTGTTGTCACTTTTGCTATTTTTCCGTCACCATCATATGTTACTTTTCTTGTTCCATCTTCATCAACTTCATAGAATTGTATATTAACATTAGGTAATCTTTCTTCATCGTCATCCATAATTCCGTCACTTATTGTGTTACCTTCATTATTTGGATCCTCTCTTTCATCAAACCAAGCATATCCTCCATAGATATAAGCACGTGCAATTCCCACATCATAGCTTGTCATCTTTTCATCATATGCTTTATATGTTGATGGATCTTTACCTATTGCATCAATTTGAATAGCTTCTTTTGTTTGGACAACTAATCCATTAACTTCTTTATAATCAGTTGGTGAATCTCCAACACCTTTGTCTCCTAAATCTGGTAAATGATCTCCTTGACGATAAACATCAACGCCTGTCACTGTTCCAGTTGTTCCAAGTGTTCTTGTTGTTATTGAATGTTCATCATATTTTCCTTCTGGGAATGTATATCTTAACTTATACTTTCCTGGTGTAATATTTGATATAATGAAATATCCACTATTTCCATAAGCATCTTTTTCAGTGATGTAATATTCTGGTCCATAGATTGTATATGTTGGTTGCCCAGTCGTACTTAACGCAATCTTTCCAGTATTTTCATCAATAATAAGATATTTTCCACCAACTTCGACAACTGGTTCTCCTAAACGGTTAACTGGATATCCTTTTTCTGACAATAATTCAACTTTAACTCCATTAATACCTGGATCATCTAATTCTCCATCATAATCAAGATCTTTTGTTGCCTTGTTGAATAACCATCTTCCATCTTTATCTCGTTTAAAGTAGTCACCTTCATCTGTAAATTGAGCATTATAACTTTCATCTAGCCAAACATAATGTCCAATATATCCTTTATCAGCTGG
>CAJUJC010000031.1:0-1493 GCA_910586805.1 uncultured Erysipelotrichales bacterium
GTGACTGCTTCACCATGAAAGTCCTCATTATCATACCATCCCTCAAAAATACTTCTTTCTTTAATAGGAGCAACAAGATCATATTTAGATGATTCAACAATAGTAGTATTTGGTATTGTCCCACCATTCGTATAAGCTATACTCCCTTTACCATAAACATTCTTTCCATCTTTACCTTCATAAAATGAAAGATTGATTTTTTGAGTATCTTTATTATTAATATAAGCTACTTTTCGAGCACTTTTCAAAGATGTATTTTGTACTGACATTCTAAATTGATATGGTAAGTTTCCTAAATCATTTATAATAAATACGCTTCCCTCAAGGTTTAGTTTATCACTTCCTGATCCAAGTACAATATTATTTGTATCAAGATAAACCCTATTTGATGAAACTATCTTGCTTCCTGCAAAAGTTATATGCCCACCTAAAATATTAATATCATTTAAACATGTTATTACCCCATCATTATATATATTTAAGGTTCCACCATACATCGTAAAAATACCATTATTTTCTACTCTAATTTTCTTTGTATTTATATCTCCTTTTGATATCATACAATTTCCACGTACATAAATTTCTGGATTTACACCAACAGTTTCAAAAGTTCCTCCTGAAAATAATACATTTCCATTAATATAGCAAGATTGAGCATCAACATTCTTAGTATTGATTTTAACGTTGCCACCTTTTACATTCAAATCACCTGATGCAGTATAAATTCCATATGCCCAACCTTTGGTATTAACAATAGATATTGATCCTTCTTGTATCAAAATATCTCCTTCTTGCGCCTGTAAACCTTGATATGTACATGAAATATCAATTATTCCACTTTGTTCAAGAAAAATAGATTTTGCACGAATCGCTGTTGATGCGTTTATACTTTCCAATGAACCTGAACCAATAATATGTAATTCACCTAATACAAAAATTGAATTTTCACTAGATACATCAATTATATTATTACCCTCTAACGAAATTGTAATTGAAGTGTCCGAATATATTCCTCTATCTTTTTCTTCAAAAGTGGAAGAATTATTTATTGTTGCATTATTAAGATATAATATTCCATCTAAATACTTTACTCCTGAAATCTTATTATTTGTTAAAGTTCCATTATCAATAATTGCTGTATTTCCAACATATAAATTTTGAGGTTCATTTTCTTTAACTTTAACAATATCTGTAGTTTCTATGTAAATATCATTAGACAAGTAATCTTTCTCTTCATCCCTGGCAGCTGCTACTGCTGGAAATATAGTTACCATCACCATAATAAGTACCAAAATAACTGTTAAAAATTTTCCTTGATGCACTCGTTTCATTCTTTTTCCTTCCTTTCATATTCTCTTTATATATTACACTTTCATTGTACCCCCCCCCCCGTGTATTTTTGTCAAGACAAATTATACAGTTAAATATTTATCAAATTAAGTTAATTAAAGTAATGACTTAAACTCCATTTTTTATTCTTAATATCTCCATAT
>CAJUJC010000031.1:1503-19064 GCA_910586805.1 uncultured Erysipelotrichales bacterium
ACCTGAATTAATAAATGGTAAATAACCTACAATTGTTAGTTCTTCTTCGTCTGTTTCAAATGTTGCTACTGTATAACTATTTATTTCATTTTGATATATAATTTCTTGTAATACTCCTTTAATTTCCACAAAGCTTTCTCCATTTTTTATTCTTAATATCTCCATATATATCATTATCAAAATTTCTATTTACCCTTAAAAATCACAAATAAAAAAGGCATCCCATTCAAGAATACCCATTTAATACTATTAATATTTTTATTCAGTTATATTACGATTGTATAATTCAACTAAAGAAAAAATACCATCTTCATACTCAAACTTTAGAATACAACAATTATAAAGCCTTTCTTTTCTTATCACTTTTGCATATTGTTCCCATGCTCTATAAAATTGGGCACAAGCCGCCCCATGAGAAACAGCCAAAACAATTTCATGATCATCTCTATTCATAATCTCAGTTAAAGTATTAACCATTCTTTCTCTCAATTCCATTTCTCCATCACCACCAAATTGTTTAAAGAAATCTCCATAGGGTAATTTTGGATTTAAACATTCATCTTTACCCTCATAGACTCCAAAGTTCCATTCTTTTAACCCTTTGACTCTTGTATAAGGCATTTGATAATCAGTAACGATTTCTAAAGTATCACATGCCCTTTCAGAAGTTGATGAATATGCATGATCAAAAACAATGTTATTTTCTTTAAAATACTCACCAGCAAACTGTGCCTGTTTTATTCCTAACTCAGTTAATGGCGCATCACACCATCCTTGAATTTTATGTTGTAAATTAAACAATGTTTGTCCATGTCTCATTAAATATAATATTTTTTTCATTTTTACTTTCCTCCTTGATAATTTGATTTAACAATCTCTTTTAATGTAATAGCACTATGTCTATATCTTGCTTTAGGATTTTTATCAACAACAAGATCAATAGCTTGAAATGGGCAATGGTGTACACAAGCTAAACAAAAATCACAAACTCTCTTCTTCCTTTTGGATTTCTTAGCTTCAATTTTAATATTACCAATTGGACATACTTGTTCACAAATTCCACATCCTACACATCTATCACTCATTAGAATTGACTCACCATTATTTAACTCTGGATGTTCTTGGAATCTTTGTGAAACCATTTCATAAGCTGCAATCCCTTCCCTTGTTGGGGATGGTATAGATTGCACTCTTTTTTGAATATTTTCAATTGCCAGTTTTATTTGTTCATCTTCTTTTTTATCAAGAGCTTGTTGTTCTTCCATATCAAATGATGGTAAGTAATTATCTACCATCTTAATCGTTTGAATATAATGAACCTTTATTCCATGATTTCGACAGAATTCTTCACTCCATATTCCTGCTACACTATCTTTATTTCCATAAGTCAATATCATATAAAAATAATCTGTTTCAAATCTTGCTTTTTCAATAAATCTTCTTACAGTTTGAGGTAGTTCTCCTGCATAAATAGGAGCGACTATTCCAATTTTTTCATCTTTATATTTCAATTTTTCTTTTTTCAATTCCTGTGGAATACTTTTGGGACTTTCCTCAATCTTCTTAGCAACATATAAACAGTTTCCTGTGGCAGTATAGTAAAATATCATTATTATCCCTCCTTTTCACATATATTTTACAAAGCAATTATAAAAATGTACAATATAAATAGAGAAATCTGCTATAATGAAATAGAATAGTGAAAGGAGAAACTTATGATTGAACTTGAACAACTCATTCATCTTATTGCATTTGATGAATATAAAACATTATCCAACGTCGCTAAAGAACTGCATATCTCACAACCTGCATTAACACGTTCTATGCAAAAATTAGAAGAAGCATTAGGATTAACATTATTTGAACGTACAAAAAATAGAATTCATTTCAATGAAACTGGGTTACTTGCAGTCGAACTTGCCAAAAGAATTGTGAGTGATACAAAAAACATGAAAATCCAACTTAAAGAATTCAATAGAAAACAACATACTATTTCCATTGGAACATGTGCTCCTGCTCCACAAATTTATCTCAATCAAAAAATATCAAGATTCTATCCTGATAAAACTATCTCTAACGAAATGAAAGATATGGATATACTTATAGATGGTCTTAAAGATCATACATACACTTTTATTATCATGCCCTATGATATTGAAGATGAAAATATTGAAAGTATCTTGTTTATGGAAGAACAACTTTATTTTTCACTCCCATATCATCATCCTTTAGCACATAAAAAATCTATTTGTTTAAAAGAAATGGATGGAGAAAAAATGTTGTTAATGTCTAATATCGGATTTTGGAATCAAATGCATCAAAAAACAATGCCAAATACTAAATTCCTCATCCAACAAGATAGAAGTGTTTTTTATGATCTCATTGAATTATCATCTTTACCCTCTTTTACATCGGATTTTAGCATGAAATACGATGGTGTTCCACCAAATCGAAAAATCATTCCTATCCTTGATAAAGAGGCTCATGCTACATTTTACTGTTGTTATTTAAAAGAAAACGAACCTCATTTCAAATCTTTCCTTTACACACTTAATAAAGACTAATTTCAATATTACTAATATATTAAGATTTTCAATACCATTATTCGTTAAATCATTTTTATATCAAGATATGTTTCCAAGCATATAATGTAATGATAGAATAAATTCACTTTACTTTGTAAACATCACACCTAGATTCATAGAATATGAAGCAACCTTAATAACACATTATTATAACTCAAATAAAACTTTGTTTCATAGAAATACTGTTTTTTCGAATATTTATGAAACATATTTATAACTTATCTTAGCTGTATTTTTTTCATTTACATATTGGTGTATAATCATTTTATATAATGAAGGAGGATAAAATAATGTCATTTAATGAAGGTTTTTTATGGGGTGGTGCAGTCACTGCTCATCAAAGTGAAGGTGCTTATACTGAATGTGGTAAATCTCCTGCTGTTTGTGATTTATTTCCAAAACCAGAACATTCTGATTTTAAAGATGGAGTAGATGCTTTTCATCGTTATGATGAAGACTTTGCTTTATTTGAAGAAATGGGATTTACAAGTTATCGTTTTTCTATTGACTGGTCTCGTGTTTGTCCAGATGGAGAACATTTTAGTGAAGAAGGTATGGCTTTCTATGATCGTTTTATTGATAGTATGATTGCTCATGGAATGGAACCTATGTGTTCATTGTATCATTTTGAAATGCCTCAAGTATTAATGGAAAAATATAATGGATTTTATAGTCGTCATGTTGTTGATTTATTTGTGAACTTTGCAAATAAAATGATTGATCGTTATGGAGATAGAGTAAAAAAATGGATCTCTTTTAATGAACAAAATTCTATTGGGTTAATTGGAAGTAAAAAAATTGCTTATGGAGCAATTTGTCCTAATGACTGTGATGAACAATTATTTGTAAATCAATTAGTTCATAACACATTCATTGCTCATGCGAAAGTTGTTGAAAAAGTACATACAATTAAAGATGCAATTGTATTAGGAATGGTTATTTATATTCCTCACTATGGTGCAACTTGTAATCCTGAGGATGAATTAGAAGCGTTAAATCAAATGGCTGTAACTGATATGTATTTTGAAATGTTTACTTATGGTGAATATTCATCATATATGTTAGCAAAAATGAAAAATGAAGGTAAAATGCCTGAAATGCTTCCAGGTGATTTAGAACTATTAAAAAATAATAAATGTGATTGGTTATCTTTATCATATTATTTCTCTACTGTTGCAAGCGCTGGGAAATTAAGTTTAGATATGAATGGAAATGCTCAAGCAGCGAGAAATCCATATTTAAAAGCAAGTGAATGGGGATGGCAAATTGATCCATTAAGTTTACGTATTGGATTAAGAAACATTTATGCAAAATATCGTTTACCTATCATGGTTGTAGAAAATGGTTTTGGTATGAGAGATGTTCTTGTTGATGAAACCGTTATTGATGATGAACGTATCAATTATATGAGAGATCATATTGAACAAATAGGTAAAGCTATTGATGAAGGTGTAGATTGTAGAGGATATTTAATGTGGGGTCCTATTGATATTTTATCTTCACAAGGTGAAATGGGTAAACGTTATGGAATGATTTATGTAAATAGAGATGATAAAGATTTAAAAGATATGAAACGTTATAAAAAGAAATCATTCTATTGGTTTAAAAAAGTCATTCATAGTAATGGAAAAGATATAGAAAATAATTAATTGTTAGAAAAAACATAAGTAAAAAGCTCTAATGAAATAAACTTTAAAAAGTTATCATTTTGTTAGGCTTTTTTTATATGTATTTTATTATTTACTATCTCAAACTTATTTTATTGATCATCTAACTTATATTTATATAAAAATAACATTTTTTTACAAATTTCTTAAACCAAGAATTTATTTCTTATCAAATTTGCATCTTTCATGAAAAGCATTTTGTTTGAATAAAGTCATTTGAGTGGTATAATACATGAAGAAAGAAGGAATGTAAAATGAGTAAAGTTGATATTATATCTGGTTTTTTAGGAGCTGGTAAAACAACTCTTATAAAAAAATTAATTAAAGAAAGTTTAGGTCAAGAAAAAATTGTTTTAATTGAAAATGAATTTGGTGAAATAGGTATTGATGGAACATTTATGAAAGATGCTGGTATTGAGATTACAGAAATGAATTCAGGATGTATTTGTTGTTCATTGGTTGGTGATTTTAGTGAAGCATTAAAAAAAGTGATGACTGAATATCATCCTGATCGTATTGTGATTGAACCATCTGGTGTTGGTAAATTATCAGATGTTATTAAGGCTGTACAAGATATACAAGATGAGGAACTTCAATTGAACAGTTTTGTTGCTGTTATTGATGCAAAGAAATGTAAAGTTTATTCAAAAAACTTTGGTGAATTTTTTAACAATCAAATTGAATATGCTTCTACTATCATTTTAAGTAGAACTCAAGATATAAACGAAGAAAAGTTACACGAATGTATACATATCATTAAAGAATTAAATACATCAGCAAATATCATTACAACACCTTGGGATGAATTAACTGGAGATATTATTTTAAATGCTATTGAAAAGAAAGACTTGGTTTTAGAAAATGATGTTTCTCATGAATGCAATCATAATCATCATGAATGTTGTCATGAGGAGCACCATCACGAACACCATGAATGCTGTGGACATCATCATAAAGATCATCACCATGAAGAAGAATGCTGTTGCAATCATCATCACCATGAACATCATGAACATGAATGTTGTTGCGGTCATCATCATGAACATCATCATGCAGATGAAATTTTCACAAGTTTAGGAAAAGAAACAATTCGTACTTATACAAAAGAAGAATTATCTCTTATCCTTGAAAAATTATCTTCTTCAAATGATTATGGAATTATTTTGCGTGCAAAAGGAATTCTACAAAACTCTAATAAAACTTGGTTACATTTTGATTGTGTTCCTGGTGAATATGATATACGTGTTGGAAGCGCTGACTATACAGGAAGAATTTGTGTGATTGGTAAAGATCTTGAAGAACAAAAAATCATTGAATTATTTGGTGTAGAATCATGAAAACAAGAATTTATTTGTTTACAGGATTTTTAGACAGTGGAAAATCAACATTTATCAATGATACAATAACAACAACTGATTTTTGCGAAAATGAAAAATCTCTATTAATCGTTAGTGAAGAGGGAGAATTTGAATATAATCAAGAACAAATTGAATCTTTTAATTGTGATATTGTTTATGTTTCTAATGAAGACCAATGGACATACGAATATTTTGAAGAGTTAAAAGCAAAGTACAACCCAACACAAGTTTTAATTGAAGTAAATGGAATGTTTAACATTAATCATATAATTGCTTGTTCTCTTCCATCAGATTGGGAAATTGTTCAAGTTCTCACAACTATCAATGCACAAACCTTTGCATTATATATTCAAAATATGCGTTCACTTGTTTTCCAACATGTTGCTCATACAAACTTATTGATATTTAATAGAATTGATAATTCCATCAAAAAATCTTTTTTAAGAAATAATATCAAAGCCATTAATTCTACATGCCAAATTATTTATGAAAAAGAAGATGGAACTGTAAATACAATGGAAGATGATGAATTGCCTTTTGATATAACAGCACCTGAATTAAATATATTAGATCATGATTTTGGTATTTTTTGTATGGATGCTTTAGATCATCCTGAAAAATATGAAGGCAAAATAATCACAATGAAAGGTAAATTTATTGGTAGAGATAAACAATTAGAAGATGGATTTGTCATAGGTAGACTCGCAATGGTATGTTGTGAAGATGATACATCTTTAATTGGTATGATTTGTGAACATCCTTCTGCTAAACAACTTATTCCTAATGAATGGATTGAAGTTAAAGGTGTTATTGAACTTGATTATGATCCAAGTATGGGTGGAAATGTTTGTATATTAAAAGTGGATCATCTAAAAGTTGTTCCACCTTTAGATAATGAATATGTTACTTTTGACTAATTATGTTTCCACAAATATAGATAGGAAAGTAAAAAAACAAACTATTCATTATATATAAAATATTAAGAAAGAGGTAGAAAAATGATAAAGAAAATAATGATTTCAGCACTTACAATAGGTGTATTACTAGGTGTTCCTATGTTTCAGGAATTACCAATACAAAGTCCAATTGTAGAGATCCAAGCAAAAGCCAAAATTAAGCTGAATGTGACAAAAAAGACACTTGATAAAAATAAAACCTATACCTTAAAGGTATTAAATACTAAGAAGAAAGTGAAGTGGTCTTCTAGTAATAAAAATGTTGCTACTGTTTCTTCCAAAGGAAAAGTTACTGCCAAAAAAGCTGGTACTGCAACGATTTCTGCCAAAGTAGATGGAAAAATATTAAAATGCAAAATTACAGTTAAAAACCCTATTAAAATAAACGCAACTTCTAAAACTCTATATCCAAAAAATACTTATACATTAAAAGTTACTGGAACAAACAAAAAAATAACTTGGTCTTCTAGTAATAAAAGTGTTGCTACTGTTTCTTCTAAAGGAAAAGTCACTGCTAAAAAATCTGGTACTGTAACAATTTCTGCTAATGTAGATGGAAAAACATTAAAATGTAAAATTACAGTTAAGAAGGCAAAACAAACTTCAAAAACTGTGTATCTTTCTAGAACAGGTTCTAAATACCATAGTAAACCTAATTGTGGAAATATGAAAGGTGGTATTGCTGTTTCATTAAGTGAGGCAAAATCAAGAGGGAAAAGTGCTTGTAAAAAGTGTTATTAAAAATATAAAATTAACTCCTACATTTCATTTTAAAAGCTGTAACAAAATATTTACAATGTTACAGCTTTTTACTTCCAACATAACAAAATCTATGTATTTATCAAACACTCCCACAAATTTACAAATATTGCATAATGATTTCCATTTGTGGTGATACCCATTTATCCCTATGATATAAGAGTTGTTTCCACACACTCATATCAAATCCCTCAACATGGAGATACTTTAACTTTCCATCAATAACTGATTGTTGTGTTACATATTCAGGTAGCAAAGAAATACCAACCCCTTGTTCTACCAACGAACAAATCAAATGTGTACTTCCCAGTTCTAAAACAGGTTGTACTTCTAAAGACTTTTCTGCTAACATTTCATCAAAAATACGACGATAACTCATTCCTTTTTCTGTCAATATAAAAGGATATTGAATTAATTGTTGAATTGTCATTGTATCTTTTTGTGCCAACTCATGATTCGCACTCACAACAAAACGAACTGCAATTTTTTCTTCTTTGACTATAATATAATCTGTATCATAAATATGACTATCTAAAGTTAAAATCATATCAACTTCATTATGATTTAATAAACGAAATAATTCTTCTGTTCCTGCTGGAATCATCTTTAAAGTAATATGAGGATACATCTTCATAAACTCTGCAAATTTATCTTTTAATAAAGAGTAAGACAGTGAATCAGCCAATGCTAAACGAACATGCCCATGAATAGAAGATGTATCTTGAATAGAATTTTCTAATTCTTGAGTAAGCTTTGTCATTTGATGAGCATACTTTAAGACTTCTCTACCTTTATCTGTTAATGCAATTGTATGGTATATTCTTTCAAATAATTGACAATTCAATTCTGTTTCAAGTTGTTTGATTTGAGAAGATACAGTTGATTGTGAATACCCTAAAATTTGAGATGCTTTTGTAAAACTATTTAATTCAGCAACTTGTATAAATGTTAATAAGTTTTTAATATCCATATAAATCTCCTATCGTATTTTTCGATACTAATTATCTATTTTATCAATTTTACGAATACTACTTTTTAATATATACTAAATATACATGAATTTCAATGGAGGAACGTACTTATGGATAAGCTTTTATCAATCATTCAATGGTTTTACAATTTATTATGGGGAGATTTAATCACAATACCTTTACCAAGTGGGAGTTCCATAGGGCTTTCTTTATTGGTTATTATCTTAATACCTGCTGGCATTTTCTTTACAATCAAAACAAAATTTTTACCCTTTCGCTTATTTCCTGAAATGTTAAAAACTGCAGTAGAAAAGAAAAAATCAACTGAAAAACATTCTATATCAGGTGTTCAAGCCCTAATTATCTCAACAGCAACACGTGTTGGTATGGGAAATTTAGTTGGAGTTGTAGCTGCCATTTCTGTTGGTGGAGCAGGAGCTGTTTTTTGGATGTGGATTACAGCTTTATTAGGATCAGCAACTGCATTTGCTGAAGCAACGTTGGCTCAAATTTATAAAGAAAAAGATCCTTTATATGGAGGATATAGAGGTGGTCCAGCTTATTACATACATCATTTTTTTACTCAAAAAACAAAGAAAAAGAAATCTATTATTGCAATATTATTTGCAATTTCTGGTTTGATTTGTTGGTGTGGCATTAGTCAAGTTATTGGAAATTCAGTATCATCATCATTTAGAAATGCTTTTTCAATTCCACCATTATATACAACCCTTGCATTGGTTATCATTTCTGCAATTATCGTTTTAAGAAAAAATGCAACTGTTAAAGTTTTAGATATTGTTGTACCCATTATGGCAAGTTTATATTTCTTAATGACATTATTTGTTATTATAAAAAACATAACATTAGTCCCTGCTGTTTTCCAACAAATCTTTGAAGAGGCATTTGGATTCAAACAAGCTGTTGCTGGAGGATTTGGTGCTGTCTTGATGAATGGTGTTAAACGTGGACTATTCTCAAATGAAGCTGGTTCTGGTTCTGCCCCTTGTGCAGCCGCAGCTGCTGATATTGAGCACCCTGCAAAAGAAGGATTACTTCAGGCTTTTGGTGTTTTTATTGACACAATCTTAATTTGTACATGCTCTACAATGATTATGTTATTAACCCCTGCAAGTTTAACTGCTGGACAAGAGGGTATGGGATTATTACAAGCAGCTATGAATTTCCATATGGGACAATTTGGTGTTATTTTTATAGCTATAACTCTTTGGTTATTTAGTTTCTCTACTTTCATTGGAATATTATTTTATGCACGATCTAATGTTTCTTATTTATTTGGTGATAACTGGTTATCTCAAACTTTGTATAAAGTCGTTGCATTAATTATGTTATTTATTGGGGGAATGGCTGCTTACACATTTGTATGGGATGTGGGAGATATTGGAGTTGGTTTAATGACAGTCTTTAATATGATTGCTTTAATTCCACTATCTTCAAAAGTTATTGAATCTTTAAAAGATTATGAATCAAGATATTTAAAAAAATAAATTCTTCTTTATCATTTTTATAACCACATATAACTATAAACAAAAATAAGTTATTATTAATAATGTTAAAGATTTTTACTAAGAAGGGGAAGTGCTATAAGACTTCCTTTTTTATTGGATGATACTTAGGAATACATCATTCATCAGTGATTTCCTTTTACAATAAATCCATTCATTAAAATATCCTTTAAACAAATCGTCGTTTACCTTTTATTATTTGTCAGTTATATTGAACTTACATGCACTTTCATGTATAATGAGTAAGATTAAAAAGAGGTGAAAATATGGAAGGTTTTTGGTATGAATTAAAACACGTTTGTAAGCAATCAGGAGCAAGATATGGGATTTTACACACACCTCATGGTGATGTAGAAACGCCTATGTTTATGCCAGTAGGGACACTTGCAACTGTAAAAGGTATATCTCCTGAACAATTAAAAGATATGAATTCACAAGTTATTCTTGCTAATACATATCACTTATGGTTAAGACCTGGTGAAGATGTTGTAAAAATGGCTGGTGGTTTACATAAATTTATGAATTATAATGGACCAATTTTAACAGATAGTGGTGGTTTTCAAGTTTTCTCCTTAGGAAAGACAAGAAAAATAGAAGAAGAAGGCGTTACTTTTAAAAGTATCGTAGATGGTAAAAAACTATTTTTATCACCAGAAAAAGCTATTCAAATTCAAAATGACTTAGGTGCAGATATTATTATGAGTTTTGATGAATGTGCTCCTTATCCATGTACCCATGAATATATGAAAAATAGTGTTGAAAGAACATTACGTTGGGCTAAACGTGGTCAACTAGCTCATAAAAACGACAAACAAGCATTATTTGGAATTGTACAAGGTGGAGAATTTGAAGATTTAAGAGAATTAAGTGCTAAAGAATTGGTAAAAATGGATTTCCCTGGTTATTCTATTGGTGGAACAAGTGTTGGTGAACCTAAAGATGTTATGTATAAAATGATTGATGATGCTATTCAATGGTTACCTACTGATAAGCCTCGTTATTTAATGGGAGTTGGAAATCCTATTGACTTAATTGAAGGTGCTATTAGAGGTGTTGATATGTTTGACTGTGTCTTACCTACAAGAGTTGCTAGACATGGGGCTTTAATGACACATTATGGACGTATCAATATTAATAATGAGAAATATAAATATGACTTCACACCTATTGATGATAAATGTACTTGTTATACTTGTCAAAACTATACAAAGGCTTATTTAAGACATTTACATAAATGTGATGAAATTTTTGGAAAAAGTTTGCTTTCTATTCATAATGTATCTTTCTTATTACAATTAAGTGAAGATATAAGAAAAGCAATTCAGGAAGATCGTTTATTAGATTTTAAAGAAGAGTTTTTAAATTTATATGGTAGAGATGTTTATGAAAGGGCGTTTTAAATGAAAATTAGTGAATTTGATTATAATTTACCTGAAGAATTAATTGCACAAACACCATTACAACAAAGAGATACTTCTCGTTTAATGGTACTAAATAGAAAAGATGAAACAATTGAAGATAAACATTTTTATGATATTCTTGATTATTTACATGAAGGAGATATTTTGGTTAGAAATAATACAAAAGTTATTCCTGCAAGATTATATGGAATTAAAGAAGAAACAAATGGTCATGTTGAAGTGTTATTATTAAAAGATCATGGGCATGATACTTGGGAATGTTTAGTTGGAAATGCAAGAATTGTGAAGATAGATACTATTATTACTTTTGGTGATGGTTCTTTAAAAGCTAAATGTATAAAGATTGGTGAAGAAGGTATTCGTTTTTTTGAAATGATTTATGATGGTATTTTCTATGAAATATTAGACCAGCTAGGAACTATGCCTTTACCTCCTTATATTAAAGAAAAATTGGAGGATAAAGATAGATATCAAACAGTTTATGCAAAAGTTGAAGGAAGTGCTGCTGCACCAACTGCAGGATTACATTTTACTGATGAAATTATTGAAAAAGTGAAATCAAAAGGTATTGAAATCTTAGATGTTACTTTACATGTTGGATTAGGAACTTTTAGACCTGTAAAGGTTGATGATGTAAATGACCATCATATGCATAGTGAATTTTATATGATTGATGAGGAAGTTGCTGAAAAGTTAAATAATGCAAAATCTAATGGACAACGTATTATTAGTGTGGGAACAACTTCTACAAGAACACTTGAGTCTAACTTTAAAAAATATGGAAAATTTAAAGCAACTCAAGAAAGTACAAATATTTTCATTTATCCTGGATATACATTTGAGGCTATTGATGCGTTAATTACTAATTTTCACTTACCAAAATCAACATTAATTATGTTAATAAGTGCTTTTGCAAATAAAGACTATATTATGAAAGCTTATCATCATGCTGTTGAAGAAAAATATCGTTTCTTCTCATTTGGTGATAGTATGTTTATTCAATAATGAAGATTAATTATGATTTAAAATTACAAGAAGAATTAAAGAAAATTGGTAATACAAGACCAACGTTGTTATTACATGTATGTTGTGGACCTTGTTCTAGTAACGTCATCAAAGAATTATGTGAACACTTTAAAATCACAATCTATTATTCAAATTCAAATATTTATCCTCAAGAAGAATATACAAGAAGATACCAAGAACTTGTCAACTTTGTCAAAAAATTTAACAATGATTATAAACAAGATATTCAAGTTATCGAAGATCCCTATAACCATCCTGAATGGGTAAGTCATCTTTATCCTTTAAAAGATTTTCCAGAAGGAAGTATACGTTGTCGTCTATGTTATAGTTTGCGTATGGGAAGAACATTTGATTATGCTAAAATCAATCATTATGATTATTGGACCACTGTATTGAGTATATCACCACATAAAAATAGCCAATGGATTAATGAAATTGGAGAAGCTTGGACAAGTGATAAAACAAAATTTTTATATGCCGATTTTAAAAAGAATAATGGTTACTTAAAATCAACACAAATGACAAAAGAATACAATATGTATAGACAAAACTATTGTGGATGCATGTTTAGTTATGAAGAAATGTTAAAAAGAGAAAGTTCAAAATAAAACTTTCTCTTCTTTTTTTATTCACTATTTAATCTATTATGAATATTTTGCATTTTCACATCTAAATACGCAATGGATAAAGCACACTCCTGTAATTCTTTTTTTATATCTTCAGGAACTTGATTATCTGTCTTATACTTTAACTTATGTTCCAAAGAAGCCCAAAAGTCCATTGCAATTGTACGAAGTTGCACTTCCACATGAATAGGTTTTGCACCCTCAGATAAGAATATAGGGATTTCTAATACAAGATGTAAACTTCTATAACCACTAGGTTTGGGATGCTTAATATAATCCTTAACCTCAATCACATTAATATCATCCTGTTTTGTAAGTAATCTTGCAACAACATAAACATCATCTACATAATTACAAATAACTCTAATTCCTGCAATATCATGAATATGCCTTGTAATATCATTTTCAGTTAATCCAATATTTTTATGAATAGCTTTTTTCACAATACTTTCAGGTTTTTTTAACCTAGACTCTATATGATGAATAGGATTATGATCATGTTTCACCTTAAATTCTGAGTCTAATATTTCTAATTTTGTTTGTATTTCCTTAATACCTGCATTATAAATTTGTTGTATTCTTACAAGAGTTGAAACTTGTTCAAATGTTGGTGTTTTTGTTGTGTAACTTTTTGTTGTTTCCAAAATATAACCTCCTATACATGTAGTGTAATCTTTAAACATGAACATTACATGAACAAAAAAAGAAAGAAACCTAAATTTCTTTCTCACTATTTTTGATATTTTTCAACAAACAATTTTATTTTTTCAACAGCAACCTTTAATTCTTCAAGACTATAAGCATAAGACACACGAATAAAACCTTCTCCTGCTGCTCCAAAAGCAGTACCAGGAACACAAGCAACTTTTTGATCTTCTAACAATTTTTCGCAAAATTCTTCTGAAGTTAAACCAGTTGATCTGATACATGGGAAAACATAAAATGCACCCTGTGGTTTAAAAGTATATAATCCCATATCATTAAATGCTTTAACTAAGAAATTACGTCTTGTTTTATATGAATCTCTCATACTTTCTACTTCATCTTGACAATGTCTTAATCCTTCTAATGCTCCATATTGAGCAGCAGTTGGTGCTGACATAATAATATATTGATGAATCTTTTTCATTGCACTTGTTAATGTTTTATTTGCTAAAACATATCCTAATCTCCATCCAGTCATGGCAAATGCTTTTGAAAATCCACTTATAATAATGACTTGATCTTTAATTTCATCAAATGATGCAATAGAACAAAATTCTTCTTCATAACTTAATTCAGCATAAATTTCATCACTTAAAACAATAATTCCACTTTCTTTGATAATTGGAACAATTTTTTCATAATCTTCTTTTGTCATAAAACCACCTGTTGGATTAGATGGATAATTCAAAAGAATAGCTTTTGTCTTTGGAGTAATTACTGATTTTAATAACTCAGGTGTTAACTTAAATTCATCTTCATCACGAAGTTCTAAATGTACAGGAATACCACCTGCTAATTCAACACCAGGAGTATAAGCAACATATCCAGGATCTAAGACAATCATTTCTTCCCCAGGATTCAAAATAGAACGAATTGCAATATCAATGCCTTCTGATCCCCCAACAGTTAAGATACAATGATCATTAGCATCATAGCTAACATGGAATCTTCTTTTATAATAATCACAAATTTCTTCTCTTAATTCTAACAAACCTTGATTTGCAGTATAAAAAGTTTTTCCTTTTTCAATAGAATAAATAGCTGCTTCTCTAATAGCCCAAGGTGTCGCAAAATCTGGTTCACCTACCCCTAAAGAAATTACATCATCCATTTGAGATGCTAAATCAAAAAACTTTCTAATACCACTAGGTTTAATTGTTTTTACTCTATCACTTAACATATTTTCATAATTCATATTAAGGAGTCACCACCAATCTATCATTTTTTCCATCTTCATCTTCAATCAAAACAACTCCATTGTTTTTATATTGTTTTAATGTAAAGAATGTTGATGTTCCTGTTACACCATCTACACAAGCTAATTTACTTGCAACAAAATGTGCAACTTCTTGCATTGTTTTTCCTTTAACAATAGCTACAAACTCAAAACTTCCACTTAATAAATACATTGTATCAACTTCACTAAATTTATAAATATGACTAGCAATTCTATCATAACCATATTCTCTTTCAGGACTTGCATTAATTTGAATTAATGCAGTCACAATTTCAGTATTCGTCTTATCCCAATTCACAATTGTATGATAACCACAAATCACTTTTTGTTTCTCTAATTCAGTTAATCTATTGATAACATCATCTTTTGATTCATCTAAGGCGGCCGCTAGGTCAGTAATCTTCATCCTTGCATTTTTTTGTAACAATTTCAATAATAACTTATCTTCCATAACGCACTCTCCTTTTTTAATATGTATTTATTGTATTACAATTTTTAATATTAGTAAATAGAATTATATTGTGTTAAAATATATTTAATGAAAGGTGGTTGCTTATGAAAATATTTTATGTATCTAGTTATGGTAAAAATGATGATAAAGGAATATACATTTTAAAATTTGATGAAACTTCACTTCAAATGAAAAGAGTCCAACAAATCATCACAAAAGATTATCCTTCATACATGATTGTTAATAATCAAGTGCTATACATTGCCTATAAAAACACTGAATCCTATAATGCTGGTGGTGGCATTGGTAGTTTCTCTATTTATAAAGATGAATTACTTCTTAATAATAATTATAGTTCTAGTGGTCGCTCTTATACCCATTTATGTTTAGATGATAAACAAAGATATATTTTTGCAGCTAATTATCATACTGGGGCAACTGCATCTTATCAATTAGAAAATAAAATCATTACACAAAAAATATGTGCAGTTAGACATACTGGGTTAGGACCTGATTTATTGAAAAGACAAACTGGACCTCATGCTCATTGTGTTGGTATTACACCTGACAAAGAATTTGTATATTCAGTAGATTTAGGTGCTGATAAAATTGTCATGTATCGTTATCATCAAGGTGTTTTAATGGAGGATAAGGCATATACAGTGAATATCGTTCCAGGTTCAGGTCCACGACATATGATTTTTTCAAAAGATGGAAGATTTGCATATTTAGTCAATGAAATCGCTAATAATATAATGGTATTTAAATATACTGATGGACACTTTAGCATGATACAAGCTATTCATTGTATACCTAGACATTTTAAAGGATTCTCTAGTGCTTCAGCAATTCGTTTGACATCTAGTGGTGAACATTTATTTGTATCTAATAGAGGACATGATAGTATTGCTATGTATCGTGTAAATAAAGAAACTGGTAAAATATCATTATTATACATGGTTCATACTGGTAAAAATCCTAGAGATTTTAATATTATTGATGATAAATATCTTATTGTTGGATGTCAAGGTAGTAACAAACTTCAAGTTTTAACTTTTGATGAAGAAAATGAAAAACTATTATTAAGTGATTCAGAGTTAGAAATACCTGCTCCTGTATGTATTGCTTTTGAATAAATAAAAAAGGCTAACAATTATGCCTTTTTTATATCCTAGATAACATCATTATAATAAGTTTAATCCTTATTTTAAAATTTAAAACTTTTGTATGCAGTTCATAATTAAAATAATAGTTTTTAATATTCACTATTCTCTATTAAATGGGTTGCTAAATCGTAATCTTGTTTTTTTACATAAATATAATATTTTCATTCAATAGCATAAGAAACCCTACTCTTAACACAAATCTAATAATACTTATAACTTAAAAAATCTTGAAATATATCTCCATCAAATCAATATATTAATCATGTTTTTTTTCTAAAAATCCTCTTATAATATATACAATTCCAATAACAAGAGAAACAATACTCAATTCTAAAAGAATGAAAGTATTATCACGCAAAATTTGTTCATATATAACATCAGAATATTCATCATATTTTACAAAAACATGGCTTGCAACTATATATCTTGTAGAAAACAATACTGAAGATATAAGTATATAAATGCTTCCAATAAAATCTTTTGTCATTAGCTCTTACCTCTTAGTCTATAATTGTTTTAAAATCCATTTGACCACTATATTGTTTAACATAGCCCGTTTTATAATTTAGCCAAATTGTTCCTCCAGTATCTGTAATATACTTTCTTTGTATAGTTCCTTGATAACAATTATATTTCGCTCTAGCTTGTATTCTTCCAGTTTCACCTTTTTTTAGATGTAAAGTTGCTGAAGCAGTTTTAGAGATAGATTTCCCAATTGATATCCCTAAAGAAGAACTTATACCACCTACAATACTAGAATTTGTAATTGAACTTGAAAAATTTATGTTATATGATGCTTGGTTAGTAACTGAATAGGAAACAGAATTGCTAATATCTGTTGCTCCACCAGCAGGGCTATTAAGTGATACAACTGTTTTATATGCTCCATAAACAGACTTAACAAATTTTTTATTAACAAATCGATACTGTTGAGTTGGAACAGGATCACCAATGGGTTCTCGTGGCTCAATTTTTATAGCATTTATTGGCTGAATTAAACACACACATACAAAACATGGCAATAATACAGATAATACTTTTTTCATAATATTTTTCCTGGTATATTTAAGTTACTCATATAATGAGTAATAAATTAAATATACCAAT